>CAUJFM010000368.1 GCA_963169595.1 Bacteroidota bacterium
TCCTTGATGCTCTGGATGTGCACGATCAGCTGCCGGTTGAGGCGGATGAACTTCTCCGGGTCCAACTGGCGCTCCAGCTTGTCCAGGCTCTCCTCCAGCGGCAGGTCGCGGCCTTCCCGGGTGCGCAGGAAGGTGTTCTTCATCAGCGAATGGATGTAGGCGATCTGGTCGGGTTCGATCACCTTGAAGTGCTCGCCATAGCGGATCAGGAAGCGCCTCACGGGGGCGGCCGGGCGTTCATCGGCCATGGGCCGGGCCAGCGAGGCATGGTCACGCACCACCCGTGTGCGACCGGCACGCTCCAGGGCCTGCTGCAGCTCCTCGCGCCGGATGGGCTTCAATATGTAGTCCAGTGCGTTCACCCGGAAGGCGCGAAGCGCATGTTCGTCATAGGCTGTGGTGAAGACCACCGGGAAATCGACCTGCACCCGCTCGAAGATGGCGAAGCTCTCGCCGTCGGCGAGCTGGACGTCCACCAGCGCCAGGTCGGGGGCCTCGTTGGTCTTGATCCACTCCACAGCGGCCGCAATGGACGGCACATCGGCCACTACATCCGAACCCGGGGCCAGTTCCGCAAGCATCTTGCGCAGGCGGTTCACGGCCGACGCTTCATCCTCAATGATCAGGATCCTCATGGCTTCACATCGATCAAAGGTATCCGCACAACGAACTGCCCGTCCGCACTGGTCACTTCCATGGGCCGGGTGGTCAGCGCGGCATAGCGTCGCCGGATGCTCTCCAGTCCGAACCCTGTGGACCTCGGTGGGGTGGCCCTTGGCCGCACAGTATTGCTCACCACCAACGCGTTCCCCTCCACCCCGATCGCAAGCCGCAAGGGGGCGGCCGCGTCGATCACGTTGTGCTTCAAGGCGTTCTCCACCAGCATCTGCAGGGTCATGGGCACGATCTGGTGCTGATGATGCTCCGCAGGGACATCGATCCCCAGGTCGATCGCGGCACCGAAACGTTCCCGTTCCAGATCGAAGTAGGTGTTGAGCAGGCGCAATTCCTCCCCCAGAGTGATGAGTTCCTTATCGCGGAGCTGGAGGATGTTGCGGAAGAAGAGGCTGAGCTTCTCCACGTGCTCCACCGCCCGGCCGGCATCCGTTTCGATCAGGTCCACCAGCCGGTTGAAGCTGTTGAAGAGGAAGTGCGGGTCCACCTGACTGCGCAAGGCTTCCAGCTGGAACCTCACCTTCTCCTGCTCCATGCGCGCACGTGCCTGGGCCCGGCGGTCACGCTCCCGCACGATCCACCAGATGCCCCCCGCCAACAGCAGCAGGCCTGCGGCGATCACCCAGGGCCTGCGCCACCAGGGCGGCAACACCTCCACCTCCACCGACAGCCAGCCACTTTCGGGCACCTCATCACCGGTGTAGGCCACCAACTGGAACGTGTAGCGGCCGGGCGCCAGGGCGGAATAGCTCACTTCCCGGTCGCGGGTGATCAAGGTGCGCGGGTCCCAACCCTTCAATCGGTAGGCGAAGCGCAGACCAGCGGGATCGGCATGGTCGATGCCGGTGAACTGGAAGGTGATGTCGTTGCGATCATGCCCCGTCCGCAGAACCTCTTCCGGGTCCACCAAGGCATTCCCCAAGCGCACCGCGGTGATCACGGCCGGCACCTGGCTGATGAAATGCCGGGGCCGGGGCTGGAAGCGCAAGAGTCCGCGGTCGCTCGCGAACCACAGATCACCGCGATCATCGGTGCAGATGGCGTTCAGTTCCGCACGCAGGTCATGCAGGCCCAGGCGGGCCGTGAGGTCCGTCCAGGAACCGTTCTCCGGATCGTAGGCCATGCTGCCCCGGGAACCGAAGGCGATGATCCGCTCACCGGCCAGCCCCAGTCCGAACAGATCGCCCGTGAATGCTGGCAGATCGCTCCCCGAGCACAAGACCAAGCTGTCCACCCTGCACAATCCGGTGCCCGGTCCAGCCGCCCAGGTCCGGCCCACCTTGTCGCGGACCAACGAGAAGAAGGTCCTGGGCCCTTGACCGACCGTTCGGTCCTTGGGCTGTGCACCACCGTGCCACGTTCCCGCGCCATCGGTGGCCGCCCAGAAACCACCGGCCATATCGGGCAGCACGGCATAGATGAAGCCACTGCCGGGCGTAGGATGATGGCGGAACACGCCGTCCCTGTACTCGGAGACTCCATCCAAGGTGCCGAACCAGACCGAACCCGCTGCACAGCGTACGGAGAGCACATTGTCGTTCAGCGCCACCTGGCGGGAGGTGAAGTGCTCGATGCGGCCATTGCGATGGATGGCATAGACCCCGCTTCCGAAGGTGGCCACCCAGATGGTCCCCAGCTCATCGGCCACCAGGGACACGATCGGGGTCATCGGATCCACTTCCAAGGAGGCGCGGTGCACGCGCTGCTCTTCGGTGAAAGCCCTGGCATGGTGGAACAACCCTTGCGGCGTGGCGAACCAGATGCGCCCGTCCCCATCGCTGCACAAGGCGGTGATGCCGCGCAGATCGAGCCCCTCGTGCTCGGGCACGAACAACAGGTCGGGATCGGCACGCTTCAAGTGCTCATCACCGCCGCACCACCAGGCTGCTCCGTCCTCATCGAGCAGCAGGTCCTGCACCACCATGTTCCCAGGGGTGCCGGATCGGTGATCAACGTACCGCCCCCCGCGTTGGCCGACATCATGCACCACCACACCGTTCCGGCGCGTCCCGCACCAGATCAGCTCGCCGTGCACGGCCAGTTCCACCACGCCGCCATGGTCTGCTGAACCTGGCAGTTCCCCATTGCGCGCCGGGTCATCCGGCACCCATCGGAACACACCGCCACGATCGGTACCGGCCCACACTTCACCCTTCGCCGTGGTGGATACCGATAGCACCAGGTTGTCCGGCGCTCCGGTGGTGACATCATGCACCTTCACCACCCCTTCCGCCGTGCACAAGGCCAGACCCTGGTCCGTGGCCACGACCACTCCGTTCTTCCATGGCGCCGCACTGTTCACATGGTCGTCCGGAAGCCCTTGGGCCATGCCCCATTGGGAGAGCTTTCCCTGGTGCCAGGACCAAAGCCCGGCCCCATAGGTGGCCAACCAAATGCGACCATCGTCCATCGGTACGATCGCCCTGACCGGGTATTGCTGGAGCAGGCTATCGACCAGCACGGTATCGCACCCGATGGCGTTGCACACCACCACGGTGCCGTTGGAAAGCGCCGCGAGCATGCCCTGCGGAGCGCGGGCCAGGGCCATCACCTGCGCCGGACGGGTGTCCAACATCAGGTCCACACGCTCCCCGTCGGTCCGGAGCACACCACGGTCGCTGCCGGTCCACAGCAGGCCGTGCGCATCCATGGCGATGCAGGACACCTTGGGGCGCTGCTGCCCGAGGCGCACCTCAAGCGTGCTGGTGTAGGGGAACTGGGCGGCACAGGTCCCTGCCAGCAGGACCAGTGTCAGCCAGATCGAACAAGACCGCCTCACTTCGCCGGGGATGAGGAGAACAGCAGGTCCAGCTTCACTTGCACCACCGGTGCGATCTTCTGCTGCACCACGCGGGGGACGCGGATCTCGTGCTCGTCCAGCGCCACATCGAAAGACCCGGTGATGCGCACTTCGTTGGCCGAGACCACCATTGTACAGGGTACGATGCGCTCACGAACGATGCCCTTGATGCTCAGCTCACCCTTGGCCCGGATGGTGTGTGTGCCCGGGGTCCGCAGGTCCACGGCCTCGATGATGCGGCCCTTGAAGGTGGCCTTCGGATGGACCGCCGACTCGAGGTAGTTCTCGTTGAAATGCTCCCGTTGCAAGGGGGAATTGAATCCTTCGAACTCGGCCATGGGTACCTGCACGGCAAAGGACCGTGTGGCCGGATCCAGCAGCCCGGTGGACCGAGTGTTGGCGGCCGTGATGGTCTCCATGGGCGCCTCTGACAGGAAGGTGATGCGCGAGCGCTCCAAGCGCAACAACTCCTTGTCCTGGGGAAGATCCAACCCCACGACCATTGCGGCGATGGCTAAGGTGCGTAGCATGTGGTCCGTTCGTTGCCGATCCCGTGCCGGATCTCAGTTGGGCCTGGTGATCACCAGTGCCGAGCGCTCCACCCGTTGGGGAGAGACCAGGAGCACCTGGTAACGGCCGTCCGGCAAGGCGGTCATGTCGATCGCGGCACCATCCACCGGGCGCGGGCCTTGCAGCACACAACGGCCCACCGCATCCACCACCCGGTAATGCGACCAGGCCCCACCTCCGCTCACCTGCACCAGTCCGGCCGATGGCACGGGATGCAGGACAAGGGGTTCGGACGCCGCGTGCAGCGCCATGCCGGTGCTGATGCAGGTCAGATCGGCCTCCACCCTTACGCTCGCCGCCACGCTGTCGCTGAAAGCGGTGAACGCATCGACATCCCCCTTCAGGAAATGATCGAGCCAAAGTCCGGCGAAGTCGTTCACCACCTCGTGCTGGGCCGCGCGCGTGATGGACGCACCACCGCATGTGAGCTCGCCCGTGCTGCAGGCCAGGTTGGAGTTGGCGAAGAAGCAATGGCGCCCGTCGATGATGTTCACGAAGGCCTTGCAGGCCGATGCACATGCGGCAAACATGGGTGCCTGGTTCTCATCCACCGGTGTCACGCAATCATCCGTACCGGCGAACACCAGGGTGGGCATCGTCACCGAGGCTGCGGCGGCGATGGCCGAAGGGTTCGTCTCCGCTGCGGCGAAGTTCACCAAGGCCTGCACGGTGGGCGACTGGGCTGCGGCCAGGAAACTCGCCCCACCGCCCATGCTATGGCCCATCAAGGCCGTGGCCGGGGCCACCCCACCGAAGAACGGGGAGCTCGCATCGGCTCCGGCGTCCTGCATGGCCTGGGCCACGAAGGCCAGGTCCGCACCGAACGCACCGTGATCGGGGAAGCCGCCCTCCGTAGTGGGCAGCACGCAGATGTAGCCCTTGGGCACGAAGTGGTCCCACAGGTTCGCATAGGCATCCACCGACATCAGGAAGCCGTGGCCGATGACGAGCACCGGAAAGCTCCCCTGCGCCATGGGCACATTGGCGCCTGCACTGGCCCCAGGGTAGCGCACCTGGCAGGGCACGTCGCGGTCGCGGGCCGCATCGTAGAAGGTGACGGACCCGCTTCCGATCGGGAGACCTTGGGCCTGCAGCATCCCCGGGACGATCATCAGGGCGAGTAGAACATGGCGGAACATGGCCCCAAGTTAAACGAAGCCCTTCCACCCACGGGGCTTCCGCTATATTTGCCGCCCCGTTCGGAGAGGTGCCAGAGTGGTCGATCGGGTCTGTCTCGAAAACAGATGTGCCCGCAAGGGTACCGGGGGTTCGAATCCCTCCCTCTCCGCCAGGACAAGCCCGCGCCACGAAGTGGCCGGGCTTTTTCATGCGCAGACCAAGCCAAGCTTGCTTGAGCGCGGGCTGCGCATGAAAAAGCCGCGAGCGAAGCGAGCCGGGCTTGTCTTGAAGCCTCACCCCTTTAGGG
>CAUJFM010000369.1 GCA_963169595.1 Bacteroidota bacterium
CCATCAGCGTGATCATGGGCGCCAACATCGGCACCACGATCAAGGCGCTGCTCTTCAGCTGGGCGGTGTTCACCGACCTGAGCATCACGCGCCTGGCGATCCCCATCATCGGGCTCGCGTTCCCTTTGCTCTTCCTGCGCACCGACCAGGCCAAGGCGTGGGCCGAGTTCCTCATCGGCCTTGCGCTGCTCTTCCTCGGGTTGGAGTTCATGAAGCACTCGGTGCCTCCGCCATCGCCGGAGGCGCTCGCCTTCATGCGTGACCTCAGCGGCATGGGCATGTTCTCCGTGCTGCTCTTCGTGCTGATGGGTGTCGCCCTCACCATCGTGATCCAACGGTCCAGCGCCTCCATCGCACTGACCATGATGCTCTGCGAGAACGGGACGATCGGCTACGAGATGGCCGCCGCGCTGGTGCTGGGCGAGAACATCGGCACCACGCTCACCGCCAACATCGCGGCGTGGGTGGCCAACGTGTGGGCCAAGCGGGCCGCACGCGCACACTTCCTCATCAAGGTGATCGCGGTGTCGTGGGCGCTGCTCCTGTTCCACCCCTATCTCCATGTGCTTGACCGCACGGTGACCGCCATGTTCGGCGCCTCACCCTACGAGAGCCCGACCCAGGTGAAGTGGGCGCTCACCTTCCTGCACATCTCCCTCAACGTGTTGAACACGTTGTTGCTCATCGGCTTCATCCCCGTGCTGGAACGTATCGTCACGTGGATGGTGCCGGTGCGGAGCAAGCTGGACGAGGAGTATCGCCTGGAATACCTGGAGGGCGACATTCCGCTGACACCGGAGGTCTCCCTGCTGGAGGCCCGCAAGGAGATCGCCAAGTTCGGACGGCTCACCCACGAGATGCTGCACATGGTGCGCGAGCTGCTCACCGCCAAGGACCAGCGGATCCGCGATGGCCTGATGGACCGCATCGCCAAGTACGAGCAGATCACCGACCGCATCGAGGTGGAGGTGGGCAAGTACCTCACCAAGACCAGCACCGAGGTGCGCAACGAGGAGGTCTCCGCCGAGATCCAGGGCATGCTGGGCATCATTGGCGACCTGGAGCGTGTGGGGGACATCTTCTTCCAGATGAGCAAGGCCATGGAGCGGAAGCTCACCGACCGGCTCTGGTTCACCCCCGAGCAGCGCACCAACCTGCTGGAGATGCTCGACCTGCTCGAACAGGCCTTCGTGGTGATGCACCGGAACCTGGACGTGGAAGCGGGGGCGGTCTCCCTGGACGAGGCCGTGGAGGCCGAACAGCGGATCAACCAGAAGCGCGACCAACTGCGGCGCGCGCACCTGCGGAGCATCGAGAGCGGCGACTACAACGTGAAGAGCGGACTGGTCTACAACGACCTGTTCTCCAGTTGTGAGAAGGTGGGCGACCACCTGATCAACGTGTCGGAAGCCCTGCAGCAGGAGGCCTGAGGTCCCACGCTCAGGGCAGGACGATCGGCGCGGTCTCCACCTGATTGCTGATGTTCAGCGCACGGTCCAGGAGCTGCACCTTGTAACGGACCGTGTCGTAGGTATCGTAGTGGTAGAGCGAGAACGGGGAGAGCGCAATGGCGATCTCGCCCTCCAGCGCCTTGTTCTGTCCGGTGGGCGTCAGGTTGGGTACACGGTACTCCAGCGGCTGGGGGAAGGTGACCGGCGTCCATGCACCGTTGCGCAGCTCCTGGTACTCGATGCGCAGGTTGCTGTAGTTCGGCGTACCGGGCGCATAGGGTGGGAAGGTGTCGCCCGGGTTCAGGCCCACATCACCATCGCCGTCGGTGAACGTGATCACGATCGATGCCGAGTCACCGACCAGGTTGAAGGCCTTGAAGGTGATGCGTGGTTCGGGCGGGAACTCCTCGGTGCGCAGGCAGGCCGGAAGCAACAGGCCCATTGCACCCAGCAGCAGGGGTACTTTTGCCCATCGCGACACACGCCGTTCCATTGTCCCAAAGGTAAGCTCCATCGAACCGTCCACCATGCCGCACGACCTGGAGCTCCTGCTCGACCGGCCATTCCATGTGGAAGGTCCTGAGGCGTTCAACGCGCTGGCGATCGACTTATTTCGGCTGCATGCCCGGCGGAACCCGGTGTACGGTCGGTTCCTGGAGGCCTTGGGGACCAATGTGTCCGCCGTGACCCATTTCCAGCAGATCCCGGCCCTGCCCATCGGGCTGTTCAGGAACCATCAGGTGCTGCTGGAGGGCGTGGAAACCGCGCTCCGCTTCACCAGCAGCGGAACGACCGGCGCCACCACCAGCACCCACCATGTGCCCTGGCCGGCGGTGTACGAACGGTCGTTCATGGACTCGTTCACCCAGGTCTACGGCCCCGTATCGAACTGGCGCATCCTGGCCCTGCTGCCGGCCTACTTGGAGCGCACGGGCAGCTCGCTGGTGTACATGGCCGAACACCTGATCCGGGCCAGCGGCGATCCACTGAGCGGCACCTACCTGTACCGCTACGATGAACTGGCCGATGTGCTGCGCCGATCCGAGGCCGAGGGCCGGAAGACCTTGCTGCTGGGCGTCACCTTCGCGCTGCTGGACCTGGCCGAACGTCACCCCATGCCTTTGCGACACACCACCATCATGGAGACCGGTGGCATGAAGGGCCGGCGCCCGGAGATCGTGCGGGAGGAACTGCACCGCATCCTGAAGACAGCCTTCCAGGTCCCGGCCATCCACAGCGAGTATGGCATGACCGAGCTGCTCTCCCAAGCGTGGAGCACCGGCGCGGGGCTTTACCAGTGCCCGCCCTGGATGCAGGTGCGGATCCGTGACACCAACGACCCCCTCTCCTACCTGGGGACCGGGCGTACCGGGGGCATCGACGTGTTCGACCTCGCCAACATCGGCAGTTGTCCCTTCATCGCCACGCAGGACCTGGGCAAGGTGCACAGCGACGGGTCCTTCGAGGTGCTGGGTCGCTTCGACCACAGCCAGGTGCGGGGTTGCAATTTGATGGTGGAGGGGTAAGGCACATGTGCTCATGAGGGCATGCGCATATGCCCTACCCGGTCTTTCCAAGATGAGGGGGCCACATCTCCCCTGAAGGATCACGTGATCGTCCAACTCCAGCTATCTTGGAGTATGGCCAAGAAGCGAGTCCAGCCAACAGGCAAGCGCGCTGCGAAACGGACCAGCCTCGTCAAGCGCACGCACGTATCCGTGCCTTCGGAAAAACGCAAGGCCGAACCTGA
>CAUJFM010000370.1 GCA_963169595.1 Bacteroidota bacterium
AGGTGCGGAGGGTGCCGCCACGGGCGCAGGCACGGGGGCTCCGGGGGGAAGCGGGATGCGCACCACGGAGCCGGCCTTCAGCCCTTCGGGCAGTCCGCCGTTGGCCTGCTGGATGGCCTCCGGACGCACGCCGTAGCGCTGACCCAGGGCATAGAGCGTCTCGCCCGGCTGCACGGTGTGGTCCACCAGGTTCTCGGGCTGGGCGGGACGGGTCACCACCTCGGGCTGGCCCTGCACCTTGCCGGCCACGGGCACCAGTACCACCATGCCTTCGCGCAGGCCGGCCTGGGCCTCGGGGTTCCGCTCCAGCAACACGTTGATGTCCACCCCGTATTTCTTCGCAATGCCGAACAGGGTCTCCTTCTTCGCCACGGTATGCTGCAGCTCGCCATCCTTGGCCATGGTCGGCGCGTTCTTCACCTCCTTCTTCACCACGGCGTCCTTCGGGACCAACAGCTCCTCGCCGATGCTCAGGCCATCCTGCGCCCCGGGGTTCGCCGCGAGCAGGACATCCACGGGCACGGCATGGGTGCGCGCGATGGCATAGAGGGTCTGGCCGGCCTCCACGCGATGAACGGTGTAGGTGCGGCCGTCCACCACACGCGTCTCCTGGGCCAGCGCCATAGGCGACAGGAGCAGAAGCAGGACCAGGGGCAGGAAGCGCCGCATCATTCCCATTCGATGGTGGCCGGGGGCTTGCTGCTGATGTCGTACACCACGCGGTTCACGCCGCGCACCCGGTTGATGATGCTGTTCGAGATCCGTGCCAGGAAGTCGTAGGGCAGGTGGCACCAGTCGGCGGTCATGCCGTCGGTGCTGGTCACCGCGCGCAGGGCCACGGCGTTCTCGTAGGTGCGCTCATCGCCCATCACGCCCACGCTGCGCACGGGCAGCAGGATGGCGCCCGCCTGCCACACCTGGTCGTAGAGGCCCTCATCGCGGAGGCCTTGGATAAAGATGTGGTCCACCTCTTGGAGCAGGGCCACCTTCTCGGGGGTGATCTCGCCCAGGATGCGGATGGCCAGACCGGGCCCCGGGAAGGGGTGCCGGCCCAGGATGTTCGGGTCGAGGCCGAGCTCGCGGCCCACGCGCCGCACCTCGTCCTTGAAGAGCAGGCGCAGCGGCTCCACCACCTGCAGCTTCATGCGGTCAGGCAAGCCGCCCACGTTGTGATGGCTCTTGATGGTGACGCTGGGGCCGTTCACGCTCACGCTCTCGATCACATCGGGGTAGATGGTGCCCTGGCCCAGCCACTTCACGTCCTGGATGCGGTGCGCCTCCCGGTCGAAGACCTCGATGAAGGTGCGGCCGATCGCCTTGCGCTTGGCCTCCGGTTCCTCCAGCCCCTTCAGGGCGGCATAGAACTCGGCCTTGGCGTCCACGCCGGTGATGTTCAGCCCGAGGTGGCGGTAGCTCTCGAGCACGCGCTGGTACTCGTCCTTGCGGAGCAGGCCGTTGTCCACGAAGATGCAGTGGAGCCGGTCGCCGATGGCGCGGTCCAGCAGCAGGGCCGCCACCGAACTGTCCACGCCGCCGCTGAGGGCCAGCACCACCTGGTCCTGCCCCAGCTGTTGCTGCAGGCGTTCCACGGTGTGCTCCACGAAGGCGTGGGGGGTCCAATCCCCTTCGCAGCCACAGATACCGATGACGAAGTTGTGCAGCAGTTGCAGGCCGTCCGTGGTGTGGTACACCTCGGGGTGGAACTGCACGGCGAAGGTCATGTGGTCCTTCAGGCGGTAGGCGGCCACCGGCACATCCTTGGTGCTGGCGATCACGTCCATCGCCTCGCTGGGCGCGGTGATGCTGTCGCCGTGGCTCATCCACACCTGCGTGCCGGCCTGGATGCCGTCGAACAGGTGGCTATCCCCGATGGTGTTGAGGTGGGCCCGGCCGTACTCCCGTACGGTGGACCGTTCCACCGGTGCTCCGGCCCGCTTGGCCAGCAACTGGGCACCGTAGCACACGCCCAGCACGGGCACCTGGCCCAGGATCCCGGTCAGGTCGGTGTCGGGCGCATTGGCGTCGTGCACACTGCTGGGGCTGCCACTGAGGATGACACCCTTGATGGTGGGGTCACCGGCGAACTGCTGGGCCTTGCTGAAGGGATGGATCTCGCAGTAGACGTTCAGTTCGCGCACCCGGCGGGCAATGAGCTGGGTGTACTGGGAACCGTGGTCGAGGATGAGGATGGAGCCGGGCACGCTGAAGGGGATCGCCGGATGTGTTGGGCCGGCCGATGGACAAAAGTAGCCAGCCCTTCCGGAGCGGAAGCCTCCGTTCGCTCAGGGCTCCACGAAGAGGGTGAGGCCCGGGGTGAAGGGATCGAGCGCCTCCAGCAGCTCATCGCACAGCCCGGTGCCTCGGGCGGCCAGCATCGGCAGGATGTTCTGCTTGCGCTCCTGCAGCACGCCACCGGGGAACAAGGCGTCCTGCGCGGCCTGCATGTGGCGCACGGCCACCTCCTCGCGCCGCCGGGCCGCACGCACCAGGCTGCGTTCCAGCCTGTCCAACCCGTGGAACGCCGAGGCCCGCCGCGCCTCCACACTGCCGCGCAGGGTGGGATCGGCCGCGGTGGCCGTGGCCAGCAGGTCGCTGTAGAAGGCGGACAGCCGGGAGCGCTCCTCGGCCAGTTCGGTGCGGAAGCCAACGCGGGCCGTGGTCACCCTGGTCTGCAGCGGGCCTTGTGGCTCAAAGAGGTCCTCCCGCGATAGACCCAGCTCGTGCCACCGGCGCAGGGCCTTGGCGCCCATGAAGGCGGCGCTGTTGCGCAGCACCAGGCGGGGCATGGGCACGTTCAGCTCCTCGAAAAGCCCGCGCAGCTGGAGCCAATACGCCAGTTCACCGGCCCCGCCGATGTAGGCCACGTTGGGCAGGATGGTCTCTTGGTACACCGGTCGCAGCAGCACGTTGGGCGAGAAGTGCTCGGGGTGGGCCTCCACCTCGGCCAGCAGGGCCTCGCGGGTCCAGGTGGGACCGCCGTCCAAGGCGCGGAAGCCCGTGCCTTCGGCCACGATGCGGGAACGGTGTCCCGGCCGCAGGTGGAAGAGGTTGATCTCGCGGACATGGGCCTGCGTGCCGTAGCGATCGGCCAGCTGTGCATTGGTGCGGCTCACGGCCGCGTGGGCCACCTGTTCGGTCAGTTCCCGGCGCAGCACCGGCACGAACAGGCGCTTCAGTTCGGGATCGTCACCGTCCAGGATCACCAGTCCGAAGCGGCCGAACAGCGCATGGATGAAGCGGCGCGTTGCTTCGGCCAGGGTGTGTTCCTGACGGTAGCAGGCGCGCAGCAAGGCGGCCATGTCCGTGGCATGGGCCCCGGTACCCAAATGGGCAACGGCCTCCTCCACCACCGGCACGATCCCTTCCAAGTGCAGACGGCCCACGGCACCTGCGGCCGCACCCGGCCAGTGCAGGCGGTGCGCCCCGAACCAGGTGTGGTCGATCTCCGCACGGTCGTGGTCCTCGGTGGCCATCCAGAAGATGGGCACCACCGGACGGCCCAAGGCGGCCTCCAGCTCGCGTGCCGCGCGGATGGTGTTAAGCAGCTTGAAGGGCACATAGAGCGGGCCTCCGAAGAGCACCAGTTGATGGCCCGTGGTCACCGTGAGGGCATCGGGGCGCGCCAGACGATCCAGGTTGGCGGCCACGGCAGCCCCAGGCTCCAGACCGGCATACTGCCGGTGCAGCGCCTTCACCAGCGCCGCGCGATGGGACTCATCGAAGGACCGCGCCCGGGCCGCAGTGCCAAGCCCGCTCAGATCGGGCCGGCCAGCATGAAGGCCCTGTGTTCCCTCGGCATCCGCCAAATAGTCCACCACCAACGGCGGGAAGCGCTTGGTGGCGGCGATGGGGATACAGTGCACCTCCATGGGGGCGCAAAGGTACCGGCACGCCTCAACACTTGCCGGGGCCTCGTGCCTCGGCATGCACGTGCAGGAATTCCACACCGTGCTCGATGCCGGCCGCGGTCAACTGACGGCGCACCATGGTGACCACATCGGCACGCTCGTTCACCGGCGACTCCGCGAAGCGCAGCACCACCACGCCCGAGGCCAGGCAGGAGTACTCGATGGTCACCGTGCGCTCCTTGGCCACCTGCCGTCCCAGGCGGGTCAGCATGGCCTCGTCCAGCCCATCGATGTGGAGCACCACGTTCACCTCGTAGGTGGCGGTGGCGGTGGTCTGAATGGCGGTGGGGGCATGAACGAAAGTGAGCAGGAGGCCGAACAGCCAGGTGTGCAGCAGGGTCATGGCGCGGAACTTTTTCGCCTAATTTCGGATCGAACGCCTCCCCCGACCATGACCTCCGACAGCCTGCCGCCTCGCTACCGGTCCTTGAAGGAGTTCTATCCCTTCTACCTCAGCGAGCACCGGCATCCGGTGAGCCGCCTGCTCCACTTCACGGGCACCGGGCTCATCGCGGTGTGGGTGGTGCTGGCCATCATGCAGCGCGAACCGTGGTGGCTGCTGCTCATCCCCTTGGGGGGCTATGGCTTTGCCTGGGTGGGCCATTTCTTCTTCGAGAAGAACACCCCCGCCACCTTCCAATACCCCGGGTACAGCCTGGCCAGCGACTTCCTCCTCTTCTGGCACCTGCTCACCGGCCGCGAGCGCTTCCGTCCCTGACCTTCCGCCCTTTCAACCCCTATCGCCATGCCCATCCGCATGATCCCCGACAACCCCGGAGGCGGCCAACGCCGCTCCTCACCCACCCCGCGCCGTTCCTCCGGAGGTGCGGGCATGGGCGGCGGGTTGGGCCGCCTGCTCCCCATGCTCCTCGGGGTGCTCTTCAAGAAGCCCAAGCTGCTGCTGTTGCTGCTGCTCCTGGCCGGCCTGTGGTGGTTCTTCGTGGGGCGCAACAGCGGCGGTGGCGACATGCTGTCGCAGCTGGCCAACTTCAGCACCGGGGCCAACTTCGACCCCGCGCTCTACGACCAGGCCGAGGTGTACGAGCCCCTGGCGGACAACGTGAAGAACCCGCTGCCCGAGCGCATCACCTTGGAGCAGTATTGTCCGCCCCGCCTCAACCAGGGCCAGCAGGGCAGCTGCGTGGCCTGGGCCAGTGCCTATGCCGCGCGCACCATCGTGCAGGCCAAGGCCACCGGCGACGATCCGAAGCGCACGGCCTTCAGCCCGGCCTTCATGTACAACCAGATCAAGATCGATGGCAGCGACTGCCAGGGGTCCTACATCTACCGGGCCATGGAGCAGATGCTGAAAGGGGGTGCCCTCCCCTTCAGCCGCTTCGCCTACACCGACCAGCGCTGCGACAAGCTTCCCAATGCCGATGAGCGCCAGCAGGCCCTGCCCTACCGCATCAAGGGCTTCCAGCGCCTCACCCTGGGGGCGGACGAGCAGCGCACCGACATGCTCGCCATGAAGCAGCACCTGGCCCAGGGCTCACCCATCGTCATCGGCATGATGGTGGGCGGCTCCTTCATGCAGGCCATGGAAGGCCGCGAGGCCTGGCTACCCACCGAGCAGGACCTCGCCCAGCAGGGCTTCGGCGGACACGCCATGTGCGTGGTGGGCTACGACGATTTCAAGTTCGGTGACACCGGCGGCTTCCTCATCATGAACAGCTGGGGGCCTGAGTGGGGCCGGAACGGCATGGCCTGGGTGCCCTACCCCGTCTTCGACCACTTCGCCAAGGAGGCCTATGCCGTGTATCCGCAAGGGGAAGGCGTGGACGTGAAGCCCACCCGCTTCGACATCCGCTTCGGCTTCGTGGACAATGCCACCAAACAGAACATCCCGCTGCGCAACACCGGCGGCAACGTGTTCCGCACCACGGCGCCCATCGCCAAGGGCAGCCCCTTCAAGATCGAGGTGACCAACAACGCGGAGTGCTACACCTACGTGTTCGGGCAGGAGACCGACGGCCGCACCTACGTGCTCTTCCCCTACACGCCCAAGCACTCGCCGTACTGCGGCATCACCGGCACGCGCCTCTTCCCCAGCGACCACAGCCTGGTGGCCGATGAGGAGGGCACGGTGGACGTGATGGCCATCGTGGTGACCAACCAGCCCTTCGACTACCCCAAGCTGAACGAGGCCCTCCTCGCGAGCAAGGCCGGCGGATTGGAAGCGCGGCTCCGCGAGGTGCTCGGGGATGAATTGGCCACCGATGTGCGGTTCACCGACGGCACCACCATCGGGGCCAGCAGCAGCGGTGGCAATGCGCTGGCCATTGTGCTCGAACTGGAGAAGCGTTGACGCGAAGCGTGGTGGCGATGTGGAGCGATCGGCGCATCATGGCCCTGCTCGGCCTGTGGGCCTGCTGCTGACCGTGCTGTGCGCCGCGCAGCCCACCTTGCCCTTCGACCGGTTCGGTGTTCCGCAGCGATGGCCCTCGCTTCAGCTGCCCCGTGCCGTTCATCCCCCCTAACAAAGGTTCTATTGCACGCCCCGCGTCACCGCCGGACCTTCGTAGCGCACATGCCGAACATCCGTATCAGTCTGGTGGAGGATGAGGCCCTCATCCGCGAGGCGCTCATCGCCCTGTTCAGCGCGGAGCCGGGCTTCGAGCTGGTGCACGCCTACCGCAATGCCGAAGAGGCCGTTGAAGGCCTGCGCGCCGACCAGCCGCATGTGGTGGTGATGGACATCAGCATGCCGGGCATGAGCGGGATCGATTGTGTGCGCACCGTGGCCGATGAGCTGCCCGGCACGCAGTTCCTGATGTACACCATGCACGACGATGACCACCGCGTGTTCGAGGCATTGAAGGCCGGGGCCAACGGCTACCTGCTGAAGAGCAGCACGCCGGACCAGATCATCGAGGCGGTGCGGGAACTGATGCAGGGCGGAGCGCCGATGAGC
>CAUJFM010000371.1 GCA_963169595.1 Bacteroidota bacterium
TACCTCGGTCCGGTATGTCCTGTTGAAGCGCTCTATCAATCCGTTCTGCATGGGGCGGCCGGGCTGGATGTAGATGAACTCGATGCCATTGGCCACGGCCCATTCCTTGATGGCCTGCGCGATGAACTCCGGTCCGTTATCCATGCGCAGGCGCTCGGGTTTGCCACGCCATTCGATGAGCTGCTCCAGTTCCCGGATCACGCGCGGTGCGGGCAGGGATGTGTCTACCGCGATGCACAAGGCCTCGCGGTTGAAGTCGTCCATCACGTTGAAGGTCCTGTACTTGCGGCCGGTGGCCAGCGCATCGTGCATGAAGTCCATGCTCCAGGTGATGTTCGGCCCGATGGGCAGCACGATCGGGTCCTTCACCCGCTCGGGGATACGGCGCTTGGTGCGCTTGCGCAGAGGCAACTTGCACTCCTTGTAGATCCGATGCAGACGCTTCTTGTTGGCCTCGCAGCCCTCATTCTCCATGCGGCCTCGGATCAGTGAGAAGCCCCACTGGGGCTCACTCTCGGCCACACGCATCATGTGCTCGATCACCTCCACGTCGTTCTTCTCCTTGGGCACGTAGCGGTACACGCTCGCGCTCAAGTTCAACAGCTTGCAGGCCCGGCGTTCGCTGTACTGGCGCTGTTCGACCAGCCGGCGCACGATCTCTCGTCTGTCGTCCGGGCCTACAACTTTCCCTCGATGATCTCCTTGAGCACCTGGCGGTCCATCTGCGCCTCGGTGTACATCTTCTCAAGGCGCGCGTACTTCGCCTTCAGCTCCTTGAACTCCTTGAGCTGGTTGGCGTCAAGGCCGCTGTACTTGGCCTTCCACTGGTAGAACGTGGGCTGGCTTACTCCGTGCTCCCGGCAAAGGTCCGCCACCTTCTTGCCCGCCTCATGCTCGCGCAGCATCGCAACGATCTGCGTCTCGGTGAATCTGCTCTTCTTTATCCTGATCAAGGTTAGGTGTTTTCTACGTTCACCTGTACCTGTTTCAGGGGGTGCTTACAGGCATCAAGGTTTACGGCCGATCACCACGATCTCGTCCATCAGATGGGGGAAGAACCGGACGGCAAGGTTCTTCTTCCAGAAGATGCGGTTCCATTCAGGGGTGTTGTTGCGGTGCTCACTCTTCACGATCTGGAAGCCCGAGCCCTTGAAGATCTCCTCGATCTCGGGCCGGGTATACTCTTTCACGTGCATCCAATCATCCCAGATCTGCGGCATGCCCGTGCGGTTCCATTCACTGGCGATGTGCTTGTAACCCACACCCACTTCGCGGCTCACTTTCTCCACGATCGGCCGGCCCCGCATGAACTTCAATACCTTGTCGTAGGACGTTCCGTTCACTGTGCTGAGGTAGAAGTGGCCCCCGGACGGCAGTACGTCGTAGAGCTTCTTGAATAGTATGTAAGGGGAGAATCGGAAGTGGGCGATGCAATGCGCAAGGATGAAACAGTCCACCGGTTCCTTGATCACGCTCAGGTCACCGGTGAAGAAATCCTGATGGTAGATGGGTATCCCGTTCGAGTCCGCCCAGGCGCGGTTGATCTCCGCCGCCCAAGGCGCCTCAACCGCCACCACCGGCCGCCCGGCCTTGTGCAGGGAAAGCGAAAGGTGCCCCTCCTCGCCAGGACCAAGCTCACAATATTGCCGTGCCCCCAAGGTGAGGATATCCCTCACATTGTTGTCTATCCGGCGCAGGGAATAGCGATCGTGTGCCATGGGTCTGAAAGGAAGGGCGGGTTGGAAGTGACGGGCCTCTCCGGAGCGATCCCCGGATGGAACTGTGTGCAGTGCGAAGGTTGATGGCCGATGTAACAGCCCCTTTCGCGCTGAAAGATAGTGGCTGGTCTTTTCGCAGGATCAAGGCGCAGGAGGCGAGCTGCTTTGGACGGGCGTAAGCGAGGGCCGCACCCGCCAAGTATCTTCGCCGTCCGCAATTTCCCGAACCCCATCCACCTTCGCCGAGGCTACGGCGGATACCATGCGCATCTCCTGGAACTGGCTCACGCAATACGTTGAACCCGGCCTAACGCCCCAGCAGGCGGCGGCCATCCTCACCAGCACCGGGCTGGAGTGTGAGAGCGTGGAACTGCACGAGCCCATCAAGGGCATGCTGGCCGGTGTGGTGGTGGGCCATGTGCTGGAGTGCCGCAAGCACCCCGATGCCGACCGCCTCAGCGTGACGCTGGTGGACCTGGGCAGCGGCGAGCCCGTACAGATCGTGTGCGGCGCCCCCAACGTGGCGGCCGGGCAGAAGGTGCTGGTGGCCACCGTGGGCGCCAACCTGTGCATGACCGACGGCACCTGCATCATCATCAAGAAGAGCAAGATCCGCGGGCAGGAGAGCCATGGCATGATCTGCGCCGAGGACGAACTGGGCCTGGGCCAGAGCCACGACGGCATTCTGGTGCTGGACCCTTCCGCCGCAGTGGGTACGCCCGCCGCGCAGCACCTGGGACTGCACAGCGACCACGTGCTGGAGATCGGCCTCACGCCCAACCGCACCGATGCCTTGGGCCATGTGGGTGTGGCGCGCGACCTCATCGCCGCCCTCAACCACCGCACCGGCGCCATCCTGGAACTGAAGCTGCCCGACGTGTCGGCCTATGCGCAGGACGACGAGGCGCGCACCGTGCCCGTGGAGGTGCAGGATGCCAAGGCCTGTCTGCGCTACGCGGGTCTCGTGCTCACCGGCATCCGCGTGGGCCCCTCGCCCCAATGGCTGCAGGACCGCCTCACGGCCATCGGCCTGAAGCCCATCAACAACGTGGTGGACGTGACCAACTACGTGCAGCACGAGCTGGGGCAGCCGCTGCATGCCTTCGATGCCGACCAGCTGGAAGGCGGCCGCATCGTGGTGCGCAAAGCCGCTGCGGGCGAGCCGTTCATCACCCTCGACGAGAAGGAGCGCACCCTGGACGCCGATGACCTGGTGATCGCCGACGTCACGAAGCCCGCCTGCATCGCGGGGGTCTTTGGTGGCCTGCGCAGCGGCGTATCCGCAGCGACGACCACCGTGTTCCTGGAGAGCGCCTGCTTC
>CAUJFM010000372.1 GCA_963169595.1 Bacteroidota bacterium
CCACCCCCAGGCGGCGCGGCTCCCTGGCCCACCCATCCAGGACGCCGCGCCCCTCCCCCACCGCCGCTACGTGCCCCGCGGCGGCACCCCGCTTCTGCATGCCACCGGACCGCTCATCGACCGGGAGCTGCGGGCTGAGGCCCTCGAAGCCCAGCAGCGCCTGCAACAGGGCCTGCCGCAGGAGCAGGTGCTCTTCGTGACGCTCACCGACGGCGAGGAGAACCAGAGCCGCCTCTACACCCTGGCCGGCATCCGCGAGCGCATCGCCGAACGCACCGCCAGTGGCTGGACCTTCCTCTTCCTCAGCGCCGGGCCCGATGCCTACACCGAGGCCGCCGGGCTGGGCATCCAGCGCGACGCCACCATGGCCTTCCGGGCCGACCGCGCCGGCACGCAGCAAGCCATGGACCTGATCACCGAGCGCACGTTGCAGTTCCGGCGTGGGCAACGCTGGGGCAACAACCCCGGGAAGCCCCAAGGCAACAATGGTGGACAGCACGCGTGACGTCGCTACCACATCCCGCTACGCAAGCGACCCCCTATTCCATCCTTGCTCAACGGATCGCATCTTGCGCGCTTCGTGGGCACCCCCTTCACATGGACTATTGACCATTACTACAACACACATGGACCCGAACGGAACAGAACAAAAGCGATCACCACTGCTGGACCTTGTCACGCTCGGTACCGAGTTCGGCAAGCTGGTGTACGAGAGCGGCAAACGGGAACCGGAGGCCTGGGCCGAAGAGATGCTGCGCTTGGACGAAGCGCTCAGGCCATTGCTGAAGAACATCTACACGCTTCTGCTCGCGGCCGAAAGACCGGCTGGAACGAAAGAGGGCCAACCAGCACCTGAAGATGACGGCATGGAGAGCACGCCGCCAAATGAGCCTGAGCGCGGTGAGACTCTGGTGGATGATGGGCTACGGACCGAGGATACCACCACCTCGATCGGAGAGTTGCTGAATAGACAACAGCTCAGTGTCCGGGCTTTCAATGTCTGCCGGAACGCGGGACTTCTCACCTTGGGTGATATCAAACACTATTCTGAAACACACGGCACGTTCAAGCATCTGAAGAGCTGCGGGGTCACCACGAGCTTCCTATTGTGTCGGCTCGCCGTGAATGAAACGCCAGCCCGCAATCCCGAGGCCTCCTCGGCCACACCCGAACCGCCCATCGCCCACTCCAACCCCGGGCAGTTGATACGTACGTTCAACAAGGCGTTCAGCACTTTGCGACCTGAAGCCCAGGAACACCTGCGCAGCGTTGTGCCGAACCTGAAGCCTGACCTCGTCTACGCCTACCTCGTCGGGCTCGGCCGACATATACCGCCCAGCGATACTGGGAGAAAGGGCGTGGCAGTCGAGCTCCGCCACTTGCGCCGGCGATTGATCGCTGCCAACAAAATGGATAAGGCGCTCCCTGGAGCACGGCGGACAAAGACCACGCACACCAGGCCACAGAAGGAGCAGCAAACAGCATTGGGCAGCGCCGGAGAGCGGCTCATCGAGCTGTTGAGGGAGCATCAGCAACCGCTCCACATCCAGAGCATAGCGCGCAAACTGGGACTCGATGACCAGGCCTCGAGGGATGCGCTATGGGAGACCATCCTATCCGGAAAGCACGATCCAGCTGCACATGTGGGCGAGGGGTTCGTTGGGCTTTATTGGAGGACCTACAGCACCCTTCCTCCGGCACCGAAGCCTTTGCACGACAGCCTTTACCGAAAGCCCATCTGGGAGTACTTCACCGGACTTCCCATCAAGGAGCTCCACACCTATCTTTTAGGTTGTACCGACCTCGGCGAAGGGCACCTGATCACCGCCATCTACCGGAAGATGCATGAGAAGGGGTACTACCTGGACACGCGGGCCTGCCTGCGATCAGGGCCTGTGGAATGATGAACGCAACCGTAAGGGCCGCGGACGTGAGCAGTAACTCAGTTCAAGAACTCAAAAGTGCGAAGGGCGAAGCAAATGCACCAGCCAAATGATAAATGACCGGCACTCCTAGTCCCCTCTATCGAACTTGTCAGAGGGGCCTTATGTGTTGCGAGGTTGAGACCACCCGGTGATGCCGAGGACCCTCACACAAGTAAGCGCATCCTCGACTATGCAGGACGACCAAGCCTGATCCTCGGGACGATCACCTCATACTCCCGGGCGTCATCCTTGCTGTACCAATGCACCTTGTATTCAACTGTTCCTCCAGTTGGAATATAGCCTGCCTTTGCGAACTTGTCCAGCACGCGCTCCTTCATCCTGGTGGAGAAGTGTAAAGCAGGCCCATGCGCTCGAGTACTGAATGAACTACCCACCACCAAGGGGGCGCCACTGGCCACCAACCGGATCGCTTCCTGGGCTGGTTTCATCGAATTGAGGACCACGTCCTTCAAACCTGCCACACATTCAAGCACCGCCGGTGCCGCATAGGTGTTCGGGTCCTCGAGGTAACGCAGGGAGGCAACATCCATCCCACGCAGGACCCGAGCGTTCACATGGATGGAAAGTTGCCTGCGCGCTCGTGAACACGCCACATAGAGCAAGCGCCGATCAGTATCGTTGATGTCCCGGTCGTGCTTCCATAGGATGAACACCGAATCGAATTCCTTGCCCTTTGCCTTGTGCATCGTGCTGACCAGCACAGTGTCCGCTGAAGCCATGGCCGCTTCTTCCAGACGCAGTTCGCGCGTGAAGGCCTTCCACTCGCTCAGCTCGAACCGATCGGGGTACTTCACTGCGAAATAGCCGACGATATCGGTGAGGTCGTCCAGGAGCGGGTGATCCTCCAGCGATCCGATGTAGTGGTCCCGGATGCGCTGCCAAGCCTCCTTCGAAACGCTGCCAAGGCTTGTGCAGGCACTATCCAATAGTTCGGTGAACTGACGGATCTCATGCAGCATGTCCAACCGGAAGCCTTCGGCACCATGTACCGTCCGCACCTTGACCCCGGCCTTGGCGAGCGCTGCCGAGAGGAGGAGCACATCCTCATTCGTTCGGGCCAATACAGCGGTCGTTCCGTTGGGCCGATGTGCCAACACATCCTTCACCACGGGCTCCACCATGTAATCCGATACGTGCTCGTGCACCACGATCGCCCCATCGACCTTCGAGAAGGCTTCAATGACCTGTTCCTTCTTTTTCGAACGTTCTCTGATGCCCGCTACGATGTGGTTGTTGAAGGTCACGATGTTCGGCGCGCTGCGGTAGTTGGTCAGCAAGGCATGCTCCTTTGGCCTGAAGCGGCTGATGAACGCAGCCCAGTGTGCATTGGATGCTCCCCGCCATTCATAAATGTTCTGGTCGTCGTCGCCGACCGCAACGATCCGCAGGTTCGGAATCCGTTCTGCGAGCGCATGTATGAGCCGCCATTCCTCATCGGTAACATCCTGGAACTCATCCAGCACCAGCACGCTCTTGTTCAGTAGCGTGGACAGCTGGTCGTCGTTGTCGGTGTCCTCCAACACTTCGATGGCCTTCAAGATCACTTTCTCAGAGCGTTCCAGGTCACCAACCTCGCCCAGCAGATCGAAACAGAAACCATGGAAGGTGAAGATCTTCAACAGGCCCCGGTATTCAGGCACCAGCTTGTGGACGCGTGAACGGAACTCCAAGGCAGCCGACTTGCTGAAGGTCAGCATCAGAAACTGCTCCGGCTTGATGTCCTCCATCAACAGCAGGCTCGCGATCTTGTGTACCAGCACCATGGTCTTGCCGCTGCCGGGACCCGCGGATATGAGGATGTGATCGGCGGTATCCTTCACTACGGCATGCTGTGCCACGCTCAAGTGGCCAAAGAGCTCCTTGAACCGGCTCTCTGTCATCGTGCGCGTGATCTCCGTGCGCCGGTTCGGGAAATACTTGCGCACAAAGGCCTCATAGTCCATCTTGAAATAGTCGTCCACGAAGGCCAGGGCTTCGGTGTAGCTGGTGATCCGTTTCCGTGCGTACTCCCCCACGATGTGGATCTGCTGAACCTTGATGGCGTAGAACCGAAGCAACTTCTCGTAATCCTCCTGCGTGAATTGCTTGCGGTTGTTCTGCTCCTTCCGCTCGATGTGCAAACGCTGGAAGTAGACCATGAAGCCACCCTGCAGCTGGATCACCTTCAGTTGGTTCAGGAACAACAGGGCACACTCAATGCCCTTTAGGTCCTGGTCGGCGCCCAGCATCTTCGTGTCCACCTGCTTCTTCATCTCCACCAGGGAGAAGGTGACCGGTGTGCCTTCTGGTGTCGCATCATCAAGCCTCGCCAAGGAACCCAGATAGCCCAGGCACTCCGCAGCCACGGCATGCCTTACCTCCATTGACCCCTGCAGCTCCGCCGGTGGTTTCCTGAAGCGGAGGTCATACACCTCTTCCTGGCGCTTGATGCGCTTCTTCTTCAACACGCCGCGCATTTCCCAGAACAGGAGCAAGGCGTGGATGATCTCCTTGCTGGTGGAGGTGATGCCCTTGTCCAGGAGCTGCTGGTTCAACTCCTTGAGCGACACCTGCACTCGTTCTTCGCTAAAGAGGCTCAGCAGGGCTTTCTCCACCTCCATCACTGCACGCGCACGAACCTGAGAGGCGCGCTTGGAACGAGGGGACTGGTCGATCACGGCGGTCAGGTCCTTTCCATCGGCAAGTATCCCCACCTCACGAAGGCGGTCGATGGTCTCTTGAGCCTTGGCGACATGCATGCCCATGGCATCGGCCAGGTAGTCTATCCGGGTCTCGCCTTCCCGATCCTTGTCCTTCACGATGCGTTGCACCATGCGGCGACAATCGAGCTTCTGACTTTCGCTGAGCTGCCCCGATGCGTTGATGCGCTTCACCGCCTCGTTCACATTACGCACCAACAAACTGGTGGCCTTCACCGCTGTGTAGTTGAGCTTGCGCGACACGTAGCCCCGGTCCTCCAAGGCCGCCACGGCGGCCTTCAACTTCGTCTCCAGGTCCTTCATCTCCAGGTCCCACCCTGCCTCCCTTGCGATCTCCAGAGCCGACCGGTTGATACTGCTCCGCACCTTCGTCAGATTCTTGATCGCCCGCCATACCTGATCGATCTGCTTCAGGTTCAACTTGGCACTCCGGTGCATGCGGAAGTGGTTCGCCAGGTCGTTCTCATGATAGAGCACGAAGCACTTCGCCTCGATATCGCTACGACGCCCAGCGCGACCCGCCTCCTGGATGTAGCTCTCGAGCGAATCGGAGATGTTGAAGTGGATCACGGTCCTCACATCCTCCTTGTCCACCCCCATGCCAAAGGCCGAAGTGGCGACCATCACGTCCACCTCGTCGTTCATGAAGGCCTTCTGGTTCCGCTGCTTCTCATCGCGCTCCATCTGCCCGTGGAAGCCTGTGGTGCGGAAGCCGTTCTTGCCGAGGTGCTCGACCAATTCGCGCACCCGTTTGGTCCTGGACACATACACGATGGCCGGGGTCTCGTTCACCTTGAGGATCTCCAGCAGCTTCGCCGGCTTCTGGTCCGGGTCCTCCACCGCCACCACCTCGTAGCTCAGGTTCTCGCGGGGGGCACGGGTCACGAAGAGCTGTAGATCAAGGCCCAGGCGCTCCTTGAAGTAGGACCGTATGTCCTCCACCACTTGCGGTTTCGCCGTGGCCGTGAAACAGGAGATGGGCAGCAGCTGATGCATGCCCTTCTCCTGCTGCAGGACCTTGATGAAGTCCGCGATGTACAGGTAATCCACCCGGAAGTCCTGCCCCCAGGAGGAGAAGCAGTGCGCCTCGTCGATCACGAAGCGCGCGATGTTGCGGCCGCATAACAAGCGGAAGATCGTGGGCGAGCGCAGCGACTCCGGCGAGAGGTACAGGAGATGCACCGCCCCGGAACGCACCTGTTCCACGGCTTCATCGCGTTCCAGGGGCGAAAGCAGGCCGCTGATGTAGGCCGCGTTCACCACGCCATGGCGCCCCTTCAGAACATCCACCTGGTCCTTCATCAAGGAGACCAGCGGCGAGATCACCACTGTGAGGTCGCGGGTCAATTCGCCACGCATCAGCGCCGGTAACTGGAAGGTGATCGACTTGCCCCCGCCGGTGGGGAACACGGCAAGCAACGATT
>CAUJFM010000373.1 GCA_963169595.1 Bacteroidota bacterium
CGCCGGAGCCCAGCTGGGCCTGCACTTCACCTTCCTGCAGCATCTCTTCCTGCGCACCACCGGCCGCATCACCTGGGTGGACCTGCCCAGTGTGCTCACCACCGGCACCGCCGAGGACCGCGCCGACCAGATCTTCTGGGCCTACCAATGGAACGTGGTACTGGGCGGCCAGTTCCACCTGGGGCGGAAGAAGGCGTCGATCGCACCTGTGCAATGACCACTGGCACGCGGTGCGGCACAGGCTTCGCACCTTTGCGCCATGCACCTGCCCGCCAACGACCCCGCGCTGCGCTCCTGGATCCCCGTACCCACGGGAAGTGATTTCCCCATCCAGAACATCCCCTTCGGGATCGGCAGCTGGAACGGGGAGCCGCCGGTGCCTGTGAGCCGCATCGGCGACCGCGTGGTGGACCTGAGCATCCTGGCCGAGGCCGGTCTGCTGGATGGTCTCGGCATTGCCCGGGAAGCCTTCCTGGCCCCCCAACTGAACGACCTGATGGGTGGCGGAAAAGCGGCCATCCGGGCCCTGCGTGATCGCCTGAGCGAGCTGTTCCGACACGACAACGCCACCCTGCGCGACAACAACACCCTGCGCGAGGATGCCCTGCTGCCCGCGGACCAGGTGGTGATGCACCTCCCCGTCCGCGTGGGCGACTACACCGATTTCTACAGCAGCCGGCAGCATGCCTACAACGTGGGCTGCATGTTCCGCGACCCCGCCAACGCCCTGCTGCCCAACTGGCTGCACCTGCCCGTGGGCTACCATGGCCGCGCCAGCAGTATCGTGGTGAGCGGCACCCCCATCCGCCGGCCCAACGGCCAGTACAAGCCCGCCCCCGATGCCGCACCGGTGTTCGGGCCCACGCGCCAGCTGGACATGGAGCTCGAGGTGGCCTTCATCACCTTCGAAGGGAACGCGCTCGGCGACCGGATCACCACGGCCGAGGCCGAGGACCGGATCTTCGGGCTGGTGCTCTTCAACGACTGGAGCGCGCGCGACTTCCAGGCCTGGGAATACGTGCCGCTGGGGCCCTTCCTGGGCAAGAACTTCGGCAGCAGCATGAGCCCCTGGGTGGTGACCCTGGATGCGCTGGAGCCCTTCCGCGTGCCCTCGCCCGTGCAGGACCCGCCCGTGCTCCCCTACCTGGAACAGACCGGCGACCGCCACTTCGACATTGCGCTGGAGGCCACGATCGCCACGGATGACGGCCGCGAGACCGTGATCTGCCGCAGCAACTTCAAGCACCTCTACTGGAGCATGGCCCAGCAGCTGGCCCACCACACGGTGAACGGCTGCAACGTGCGCTGCGGCGACGTGATGGCCAGTGGCACCATCAGCGGCGAGACCGAGGACAGCTACGGCAGCCTGCTGGAGCTGACCTGGAAGGGCACCAAGCCCCTGACGCTGCATGACGGCACCGAGCGGAAGTTCCTGCAGGACGGCGACACGCTGGTGATGCGCGGTCATGCGGAGCGGAACGGGGTGCGCATCGGCTTCGGCGAGGTGCGCGGCACGGTGCTGCCGGCCGTGTGAGCCACGTCAACGGGCCCACACCGGGCAGTGGGCGAAGATGCCCCATGATGTGTGGATGGCAGGGCGCGGCCGGTGCTTCGACCTGCTACCTTTGACGAACGCATGGACAAAGGCCCGCACAGCCCGGTAACACCCGCACCGGAATCCGCCACCACCAAGGGGAAACCCGTGATCGACCTGGAAAAGGAACGAGCGGAGATCCTGCGCCGGTACCGCGGCCTGCTGCGGGCCATCAAGGGCGATCGCACCCCGGACGAGAGCCGCCTCATCCGCAAGGCCTTCAACATCGCGGTGGAGGCCCACAAGGACCAGCGGCGCAAGACCGGCGAGCCCTACATCTACCACCCCATCGCGGTGGCGCGCATCTGCGCCGAGGAGATCGGGCTGGGCGCCACCAGTGTGGTGGCCGCGCTCCTGCACGACACGGTGGAGGACACCGACCTGACCCTCGATGACGTGAAGGACCTCTTCGGTCCCACGGTGGCCACCATCATCGACGGCCTCACGAAGATCAGCGGACTGCAGTTCGGCACGGACAGCATCCAGGCCGAGAACTTCCGCAAGGTGCTGCTCACCCTGGCGCAGGACGTGCGCGTGATCCTGGTGAAGCTCGCCGACCGGCTGCACAACATGCGCACGCTGGACAGCATGGCGCGCGACAAGCAGCTGAAGATCGCCAGCGAGACGCTCTTCCTCTACGCCCCGCTGGCCCACCGCCTGGGGCTCTACAACATCAAGAGCGAACTGGAGGACCTCTCCCTGAAGTTCAAGGAGCCGACCATCTACCAGGAGATCAGCCAGAAGCTGAAGAAGGGCGAGGCCGTGCGGAAGCGCTTCATCAGCCGCTTCATCCTGCCCATCAAGCAGTCGCTGGACCGCGAAGGCTTCAGCTACGAGATCAAGGGACGGCCCAAGAGCATCCACAGCATCTACAACAAGATGCTCAAGAAGCACGTGAGCTTCGAGGAGGTGTACGACGTCTTCGCCGTGCGGATCATCATCGACACCCGCCCCGAGCTGGAGAAGGCCGACTGCTGGAAGGTGTACAGCATCGTCACCGACTACTACCAGCCCAATCCGGACCGTCTGCGCGACTGGATCAGCATCCCCAAGGGCAACGGCTACGAGAGCCTGCACACCACGGTGATGAGCCCCGGCGGCCGCTGGGTGGAGGTGCAGATCCGCACCCGCCGCATGGACGAGGTGGCCGAAATGGGCCTGGCCGCGCACTACCGCTACAAGGACGATGCGGACCACACCTCGGCGCTTGACGCCTGGCTGAACCGCATCCGCGAGGTGCTCGACGACCCCAGCACCAACGCCCTGGACTTCGTGAACGATTTCAAGCTGAACCTCTTCAGCGACGAGATCGTGGTGTTCACGCCCAAGGGCGACATGCGCAACCTGCCGGCCGGCGCCACCGCGCTCGACTTCGCCTTCGACATCCACAGCCAGATCGGGCGTCAATGCATCGGCGCCAAGGTGAACCACAAGCTGGTGCCCCTGAGCCAGCCCCTGCGCAGCGGCGACCAGATCGAGATCATCACCAGCCGCAAACAGCAGCCCAAGGAGGACTGGCTGAGCTACGTGGCCACGGCCAAGGCACGCCACCAGATCAAGCAGGCCCTGCGCGACCAGAAGCGCAAGCTCGCCGTGGTCGGCCGCGAGTCGGTGCAACGCCAGATGCGCAAGTGGGGCGCCAAGGTGGATGAAGCGAACATCAACCTGCTGGTGGCCTGGTTCGGCGCCACATCGGCCATGGACCTGTACTACCAGGTGGCACGGGGCAAGCACCAACTGGAGGACATCGGCGATGCCGCCGCAGGCATCACCGTGCAGGTGAAGGCGGGCCGCCTGGTGCTGCCCAAGCCCAAGCAGGTGGCCGAGGAACGCACCCTGGAGGAGGTGGTGGCCGAGATCCGCGGCGAGAAGAACAGCGCCCTGGTGATCGGTGACGACCTCCAGAAGATCGATTACAAGCTGAGCCCCTGCTGCAACCCCATCGCGGGCGACGACGTGTTCGGCTTCATCACGGTGAACGAGGGCATCAAGATCCACCGCGTGAACTGCCCCAACGCGGTGCAGCTGATGAGCAACTTCGCCTACCGCATCGTGAAGGCGCGGTGGAAGGGCAAGGACAGCGTGGAGTTCCTCGCCGGGCTGCGCTTCAGCGGCATCGACGACGTGGGCCTGGTGAACAAGATCACCACCATCATCAGCCACGAGCACAACGTGAACATGCGCGCCATCAGCTTCGAGAGCCACGACGGCATCTTCGAGGGCAAGGTGATGGTGTACGTGCACGACACGGACCACCTCAACGCCCTGATGGAAAAACTGAAGCGCGTGCGCGGGGTGCGCATCGTGGAGCGCGTGGACCAGTGAGGCCCAACGGCCGGCCCTCGGAGGCGGCACCGATCCCGCGCCAGACGCTACCTTAGTGCCCGGAATGGCCGCCACCGAGACCAGCCAGCACGTACAGCGCCTGTTCAGCGACTACCTGGAGCGCAACAAGCACCGGAAGACGCCGGAGCGCTTCGCCATCCTCTCGGAGATCTATGCCCACGAAGGGCACTTCGACATCGAGCAGCTCTACGGCCGCATGAAGTCGAAGAACTACCGCGTGAGCCGCGCCACCCTGTACAACACCATGGAGCTGCTGCTGGACTGCCAGCTGGTGCGCCGCCACCGCTTCCAGGGTGCCCAGGCGCAGTTCGAGAAGGCCCATGCCTACCGCCAGCACGACCATGCGGTGTGCGACCGCTGCGGAAAGGTGCAGGAGTTCTGTGACCCCCGCATCCAGCAGATCCGCAACACCGTGTCCGAAGTGATGGACCTGGAAGTGACCCACCATGCCCTGCTGATCCACGGGATCTGCAAGGATTGCCGCAACGAACGCAACGAGCAATGACCGAGACCGAACGCCCCACCTTCGACCTCCGTGTGACCAAGGAGGCGCGCTGCAAAGTGTTCCACCTTCAGGGCCGCCTGATGGACCAGCAGCAGGCCGACCGCCTGATGTCCACCCTCGAGGATGAGCTTGCCGATGGCACCACCACCGTGGTGCTCGACATGGGCGCGCTCCAGTACATGAACAGCACCGGGCTCAACATCCTCATCAATGTGCTGACCCGCACCCGCAACGCCGGCGGCGACACGCTGCTCGCCGCGGTCTCGCACAGTGTCCGCCAGCTGTTCATCGTGACCAAGCTGGACACGGTGTTCACCATCACCCCCACCGTGGCCGAGGCTGTGGCCAAGGTCGGCGCCTGAACGTGATGGCCGCGCGCATGGATGTGCTGCTCGGCGCCCAGTGGGGCGACGAGGGCAAGGGCAAGGTGGTCGACGTGATCGCCCCGGATTACCAGGTGATCGCCCGGTTCCAGGGTGGTCCCAATGCCGGTCACACGCTGCTGTTCGAGGGACGCAAGCACGTGCTCCACACCATCCCCAGCGGGGTGTTCCGCGAGGGCACCATCAACCTGGTGGGCAATGGCGTGGTGATCGATCCGATCATCTTCCTGAAAGAGGTGAAGGGGCTGGAGGCCGCCGGGGTGGATGTGCGCAAGGCGCTCCTCATCTCGCGCCGCGCCCACCTGATCGTGCCCAGCCACCGGGCCCTGGATGCCGCCAGTGAGGCGGAGAAGGGCCGCGCCAAGATCGGCAGCACCCTCAAGGGCATCGGCCCCACCTACATGGACAAGACGGGCCGCAACGGCCTGCGCGTGGGCGACCTGGAGCGGTCCGACCTGATGGACCGGTACAACGCCCTGGTGCGCAAGCACGAGCGGCTGCTGGGCATGCACGATCATGTGTTCGACCGCCGCGAGGCCGAGGCGGAATGGCTCGATGCCGTGCAGGAACTGCGCCGCATGCTACTGGTGGACAGCGAGCACTACCTGGACCAGGTGCTGCGCGATGGCAAACGCGTGCTGGCGGAGGGTGCCCAGGGCACACTGCTCGACATCGACTTCGGCACCTACCCCTTCGTCACCAGCAGCAACACCATCAGCGCCGGTGCCTCCACCGGGCTGGGCGTGGCCCCCAACCGCATCGGCCGGATCACAGGCATCTTCAAGGCCTACTGCACCCGTGTGGGCAGCGGCCCCTTCCCCACCGAACTGGACGATGCCACCGGGGAGCACCTGCGCCAGGCCGGCCATGAGTTCGGCAGCACCACGGGGCGCGCACGCCGCTGTGGCTGGCTGGACCTGCCCGCCCTGCACTATGCGGTGATGATCAACGGCATCACCGACCTGGCCATGATGAAGGCCGATGTGCTCAACGGCATGGACACTGTGCGCATCTGCACCGGCTACCGCGTGAACGGCCAGGTGACCGACCGCATGCCCTACGACATCACCAGCGACGTGGAACCGATCTACGAGGAACTGGAGGGCTGGGGCGAGCTGCACCACGAAGCGCCGCTGCCGGCCTCGCTGGAACGCTACATGGCCCGCATCGAGCAGGCCGTGGGGGTGCCCATTACGCTGGTGTCCCTCGGCCCGGACCGCGCGCAGACCGTGCTGCGGCAGGCAGCCACCGTACGCTGAGCCTGCGCCATGGGCCGCTCCAGGACGCGTCGCCCAGCGCCGGTACCGCCGAGCGGTCTGCCCGAAGAACTCCGCACCACCCTGCAGCCACTGCTCGGTGATGCGGTGAACGACCTGGAGGCTGCGCTCGCAACGCCCTCGCCCACCAGCCTCCGCCTCAACCCGGCCAAGCCCTTCGCACCCAGCGGCACACCGGTGCCCTGGTGCAGCACCGGCCTCTACCTGGACGAACGCCCGGCCTTCACCTTCGACCCCCTGCTGCACGCCGGATGCTACTACGTGCAGGAGGCCTCCTCCATGCTGCTGGAACCCGCCCTGCGGGCCACGGGACTACTGGGCGACGATATCCGCGCGCTAGATCTGAGCGCCGCGCCGGGCGGCAAGAGCACCCACCTGCGCAGCCTGCTCACCCCGGCCTCGCTGCTCGTGGCCAACGAGGTGGACCGGCGCCGCGCACAGGTGCTGCAGGAGAACCTGTGGAAATGGGGCGGTCCCAACACCGTAGTGCTGAACGACACCCCGGAACGTCTGGCCGCCACAGGTATCTCGTTCGATCTGGTGGTGCTGGATGCGCCCTGCTCCGGCGAAGGCATGTTCCGGAAGGACCCGTTCGCCCGCGCCCAATGGACACCCGGCCTGGTGCGTCAGTGCGCCACGGTGCAGCGCACCATCCTGCCGCATGCGTGGGACCTGCTGGCCCCTGGCGGCTTCCTCGTCTACAGCACCTGCACCTGGGAGCCGACCGAGAACGAGGGCCAGTTGATACCGTTACTGGAACAAGGTGCGGAACCCGTGGATCCCCACTTCGATGCGACCTGGGGCGTGCAGCACACCGAGGTGGAAGGGGTGATCGGCCACCGCTGCTATCCACACAAGGTGCGCGGCGAAGGCTTCTTCATCGCCGTGCTGCGCAAGCCGGGAGAGCGGTCCGGCCACCGCTTGCGAAGCGACGGCACCACTGCCCTGCCCAACGGCATCCGCGCCGACCGGCCACAGCAGGTGGTGGTGCGGGAGGACGTGGAGCATGTGGTGGACGCCACTTGGGCACCTGTGGTGGAGCACCTGTGCCGCAGCACGCGTGTGCTCTCGCCTGGTACGCCCCTCTGGCAGTTGAACGGGGACCGAAAGGACCCGCATCCGGCGCTCGCGTTGAGCACCCTGCTCGATCGCACGGCCTTCATCCCCGTGGAACTGGACGAAGCACAGGCCATCGCCTACCTGCGCGGTGAAGCCCTGCCCGCCCGCGATGTACGAGGCACGGGTCTGGTGCTGCATCGTGGCCACGCCCTGGGCTGGGTCTCGGGCGCCGGCAATCGCTGGAACAACAATTGGCCCGCCCCCTGGCGCATCCGTGCGCAACATCCGCATGCCGTCCGCGTATCTTGGTCCATGACACCGGCCCATCGCTGAGCCCCATGTGGAGCGCCTTTCTGGATTGGTTCGAGGAGCACAAGGTGGCCGTGATCGGCACCCTGACGGTGCACACCCTGGGCCTGTTCGCGCTCACCGTGCTGCACATGCGCACCACGCCACGCGAGGATGAGATCAGCGAGATCCGGATGGAGCTGATCTCCGAGGAGGAGGCCCTGCAGATCCAAGAGGCCATTCAGCAGGAGGCCCTGGGCATCCCGCAGGAGGTGAAGAACCTCACCAGCAACATCACCGCCGAGGTGAAGCCCACCTTCTCCCAGGCCAAGCTGGCCGAGCGGGTGGAGAACGACCTCCGCGCCTTCGAGCAGGAGGAGTTCGACCGGTTGGCGCAGGAACGGCGCGAGCGGGGCGAAGAGGTGGAAATGCCCCAGCTGGACCCCAGCAAGTGGAACAAGGAGCTTTACATGGACAAGGCTGCCGAGCCGGTGAAGGTGGAGGGCGCCACCACCGTGTGGCACGACCTGCAGGGCCGTGTCCGGGAGAACGATGTACCGGGCTACCTGTGCAGGACGCAAGGACGTGTGGCCGTCCGCATCACGGTGGACCGCAGTGGCCGCGTGCAGAAAGCCGAAGTGGACCCTTCGCGCAGCGCCAACGCGGATGAGTGCATGATCGAGCACGCGCTCCGCAGCAGTCAGCGGGCCCGCTTCAATGCGCTATCCTCCGCACCAGACCCCCAAAAAGGCACGGTGTTCTTCCTGTTCATGCCCCAATAATGCCATAACGGCAGTACGAGCCGGGGTCATTGAGTCACTTTGACTGCTTTTACGGGGCGGCAAACGGTTTGAACGTAGCTGGATCACGAACGATCCAACAACCACAAACCGATACGAGCCATGACCATCGTGAAGTACCGTCCGCAAGCCGCGTTCGCCGCGCCGTTCAACGAGATCGTGAACGAGTTCTTCGGCCGTGACATCGGCCAGTTCTTCGGGAGCGACGACCTGCGCCGCAGTGTTCCGAGCGTGAACATCATCGAGCGGGAGGGCGGCTTCGAACTGCGTATGCTGGCCCCCGGCTTCGGCAAGGAGGACCTGAAGCTCTCCATGGAGAACGAGGTGCTCACCATCAGCGCCGAGAAGAAGGTGGAGGACCTCAAGGAGAACGAGCGCTACACCCGCCGCGAGTTCAGCCACAGCGCCTTCACCCGCAGCTTCCGCCTGCCCGAAACGGTGAACGCGGAAGGCATCAAAGCCGAATACCAGAACGGGGTGCTGCATGTGCACATCCCCAAGGCCGAGGCCGTGAAGCCGCGCACGCGCGAGATCTCCATCGGTTGATCATCGCTGCGAAAGCGTACACGAAGCAAGGGGCGCCGACCAGCGCCCCTTGCCATTGTCATACCGGTCAACTGCAACCACAGGACACCGACCAGCGTATATTCAACCCACCAGACCCTTCGCGCCATGAAGACCAACATGCTCGAGTACTATCAGCAGGTGCTGGACAAGATCAGTCTGGCCGATGCGCAAGTGTTCCGCAAGGAACTGCGCAAGGCGTTCAAACGGCTGCTGCCCGAGCAACGGGCCGAATTGAAGGCTTGGTTCCGCAACACGTGCGTGTGCAAGGTGCAGCCGGACGACCTGCGGACCATGCCGGTGCAGGTCCAGGAGGAGCGGTCCCTCAGGCGTTGAAGTAGCGGCTGTTCCAGGAACGGTCGCTGAACTGCCCGAAGAACGCGAGCCAGCCGAAGACCGTGAAGGCGGAGAGCACCAGGAAGCTCCACCCGATGAAGAGCACGCGCGTGCCGGTCCAGTAGGGCGCGTCCACCATGCCGGGTCGCAGCCATTGCGACGGGACCACCAGGGCCATCAGCACGGCCATGGCCAGCACCAGCGCAGCGAGGTTGAGCGGCGAACGGAAGGGCCAGCCCAGAACGGCGCGCATGGGCGAAAGGTCGTTGCCCCACTTGTGCACCAGGTAGTACCGGTCGTTGCCGATGGGCACGAACAGCAGCGGGTCCGCCTCGCTGTCGCAGAGCCGGAAGCGCTCGGCAGGTGCCATGATCCGATAGCTGGTGATGGGGCCGCCGGCCTGGCGTTCCAGTGCGCGGACAGCCTGAACGGCCTGCGGCGGCAGTTCGCCCTTGAAGAGACCGGCGTCCAGGAAACGGAGCCGGTACTTGACGCACAGGGCGCGGATGGTGCGGATGTCGTAGATGCGCTCGGGGTCCAAGTGGCGCAGGCGCACCACTCCTTCGCCCTTGGCGCTCAGCACCACGGCGCGGAGCACGTCATCCTGCTTCTGTTCCTCCTCCAGCCACTGATGTACTTGGTCCACCAGGGCCTGCTGTCCGCGGAGCACACGCTCCAAGCGGTCCCGTTCGGTCGATGTTGCCATGGTATCTCAGGAACGCCGGATGGACCGGATCGGTTCGTCAACCTTCACTTTTTCCCGCGAGGCTCATCTCCGCAGCGATGCGGGCGGTCTCCTCCTCGAGCAGGCCTTCGGCGGCACGCACATGCGGCGGCGCGTCGGAGGCGATGGTGCTGCGCACCGAGTTGTTCGGCGAAAGGCGGCGACAGCTGGCCTTCACCTCGATGGGGGTGCTCATGGTCCCCTTCTCCACCACCACGGTCCACACCGCGTCGTAAGGCACCACGAACCGGACGGGGGATTCCTCGAAGAGCCCCCCGTAATAGGAATGGGTCCTGCCGCCCTTGTAGGCCTTGAACTCCTTGCCGGTCATGAACTTCACCTTGGTGGCCGTATCGATCTCCACTTCGATGATCTCCTTCTTCTTGGCCTCGATCGACTGATGCAGGAACTTCATGGGATGCGGTGCAGGTTTGTGCGAAGATAGTATGCCTCACAGCTTCACGCTCATCACCGGCACCGTGGTGTGGTTCACGATGTCCTCCGTGAGGCTGCCGTTCACCACGTGGAAGAAGCCGGTGCGCCCATGGGTGGCCATGGTGATGAGGTCGGCATCGATCTCGCGGGCGAAGTTGAGGATGCCCTCCTCGATGCTGAGGTCGTTGTAGATGGTGGCGGTGAAGCGCCGCAGCTCGTGGCGTTGCAGGAAACGGTCGATGGCCTTGCTGCTGTCCGCGCTGCGCTCGAAGGTCTTGGGGGTGTTCACCTTCAGCAGGTGCACCTTGGGGTCGAACAGTTCGATGATGGGCAGGAAGGCGTTGAACTTCTGGATGTCCGTTTCGGAGAAGTTGGACGCATAGACCATGTCGTTCACCTGGAAGTCCTCGACGTGGTGCTTGATGACGAGCACGGGCATGGGCGCCAACCGCACGATGCGCTGGGTGTTGCTGCCCACGATGCTCTTGATGCCCTTGGCGCCATGGGAACCCATCACGATGAGGTCGGCCGCAGCGATGTGCTCATTGCGGAACATCTCGGTGAGGGACATCTGGCGGAGCATGAACTTGCGCAGTTCGATCCCCTCTACAAAAGGCAGGGTCGGCACCATGTCCAGCTTGGCCTCGAGCTCCTCCCGCAGGCGCTGGTTCTCTGTGTGGAAGTCGGTCATCTGCTCATAGAGGTGCACCACATCGATGGTGGCCCCGGTGAGGCGCGCGATCTTGGCCGCCACCTGCAGGGCGTCCGTGGCGCAGTCCGAGAGATCGTAGGGAACAACGATGGTCCTGATGCTCATGGTACCCGTGGCCGGAAAGTACCGTCCGCCCTCAAAGTAATACCACGTCCCCCAGCGGCCAAATGACATGCGCATGTGCCCGAGGTGGCTACATTCGCCAACGCCCATGGTTACCGAGCCCTACGAACAAGCGGCCACCGAGAAGACCCCGGCCGTGCGGCTGGACCCCGTAGCGGGGACGCTTCACATCGAGGGTTGCTCCATCCCGGAGAACGCCGATCGCTTCTACGGGCCGCTCTACGACGCGGTGGACCGCTATGCGCTGCATCCGGCCACCCGTACCGTGGTGGAGGTGGACCTGAAGTACTTCAACTCCAGCACCTCCAAGTACCTACTGGATGTGTTCAAGCGACTGGAGGACCTGCATGCCACACGCACCAGCAGCGTGGTACTGGAATGGCTGCATGCGGCCGACGACCTGGACATGAAGGAGGCCGGGGAGGATTACCGCGCCCTGCTCGAGTTCCCGGTGAAATTGGTGGCCCGCAAGGACTGAGCCCGGGTCACGGTTCGCCGAAGACCTCGGCCCAACGGCGTGCGGGAATGGCCAAGCCATCCTCGAAGTACACCACCGCGCCCCACGGGTGGTTCACGCGGCGATAGACGGTCTCCCGCCCCTCCTTCACCAACCGACGTTCCAGTACAACGGCGTTCCCTTCCTTGTAGGTGCGCTCCTGGAGGCCATCGGGCGGGGCTGGCGTTGGGGTGACAGCGGGCGTTACGGGCGAAGGGGTCCGCGTTCCGGTCGACGGCACAGTTCGATCAGGGCGTGGCTCGGGCCTGGGGGCCTCCTCCCTGCGGGCGGGCGGCTTCACCGCACTGTCCGGTGGTGCGGGCTGGACCACGGGCGGGGGTGCGGGCACCGGCTCCGGCACCTCGACCAGGGGCTGCGGCCGGGGCTCCGGCTCCACCGGCGTTACCTCTTGCGGCGGTGCAGGCAGCGACGGGGAGGTATCCCGGTCCGCTTCACGCTCGGCGTTCCGCTTGGCGATCAGGGCCTGCAGGTCCTGGATCTTCACCTTGGGATACACATTCAACGGGCGCATGCGGCGGGCCTCCTCGAAGCGGGCGAGCGCATCGTCGTAGCGCTGCGCGGTGAAGAGCGCTTCCGCATCGCGCATCACGGTCTGGAAAGCTTGGTCCTGTGCCGCCTCCTCCGCCTCCTTCCGGGCGAGGCGGCTGCGCTCCTTGGCGCTCATCCCCGCGAACTCACGGGTGAGACTGGTGTCCGGCTGAGCCTGTACGGCGCACACCAGCAGCCAGGCCGGGATCACCAGCAGGCGGAGGAGCGATGGGCGTGCGAAGGGCATGGACCGGACGGGCAGGAGCGCATGAAGCGCCACGTTCCTACGCAAAGGAAAGGCCGAACGTTGCGTTCCTCATGCGCCCGTGGGCCCGGCCTCTGTTACTTTGCCCCGCGATCGCGGCACAGGCGCACAACAGCACCCATCCGTGCACCGTTCGCCATAGAACCGTCATGATCATGCGCAACCTGCTCACTGCCCTGCTGCTCGCCGCCGGACTGGTGGCCTGCACCTCCGAACCGGAGACCGATCCCCGCGTGCAACAACTGGAAGAGGACAGCCAGCGGCTGAGCTCCAAGGTGACCTCGCAGGACAGTACCATCAACGACCTGTTCGGCACCTTGAACCGGATCAGCGAGAACCTGCGGACCATCCGCAGCAAGCAGGGCCAACTGGTGAGCCCGGGCGAGGGCGTGGAATCCGGGGTATCGCCGGAGGACCGCATCATGGGTGACATCGCCAGCATCGACACGCGGCTGGGCGCCAACCGCAGCCTGATCGAGAAGCTGCGCAAGCAGGCCAAGGCCAACGGCAAGGCGATCAGCGAACTGGAGCGCACCGTGGCCGATCTGGAGCGGAGCCTCGCCGAGAAGGACCAGGAGATCGCGCAGTTGAAGGACCAGCTCTCCAGCACCAACAGCTCGCTCGCCACGCTGATCCAGATGTACCGCGACAAATCGCAGTTGAGCGACATGCAGCGCAACGAGCTGAACACGGCCTACTACGCCATCGGCACGTCCAAGGAGCTGCGCGAGAACGGGGTGTTGACGAAGGAAGGCGGCGTGGCCGGTATGGGCGGGGTGAACAAGCTGAACACCGAAAGCCTGCCGAAGAACTACTTCACCCAGATCGACATCATGAACACCCAGGAGATCCCCCTGGCATCGAAGAAGGCCAAGCTGGTGACCTCCCATCCAGCGGGCAGCTACCGCTTGGAGCCCGAGGCGGGCAAGCTGGTCATCACCGACGTGAACGCGTTCTGGAGCATCTCCAAATACCTGGTGGTGGTGGTGGATTGAGGACCGTGGAGCAAGACCAATGGAAAAGGCCGCCCGGTGGACGGCCTTTTCCGTTCAGTGGCCCCGCAGGATCATTTGATCGTGGCGTTCGGCTTGGGGGCGGGAGCCGCGGTCTTCGGTGCGGCCGCCTTTCCACCTCCGGCACAACAAGCGCCCTTGGCATCCGCCTTACCCGCACAGGACTTGGCATCGGACGAGGTGCACGCTTCGGAGCAGGGCTTCCACCCTTCCTTGCGCATGGCCTCCAGCTTGGTCCGCTGTTCCTTGGTCAGGTTCTCCTCGGCCATGGCATCGTGCCTAGCCATATTGGCCTCGACCTCCGCTTGCAGTTCGGCCAGTTTGGCCCGCAGGTCGGCGACCTCCTCTTCACCCATGAGCAGTTGCTTGTAGAGCCCCTGGGCCTCATCGGTGGAGAGGCCCAAGGCCTTGGCATAGCAATCGGCCCGGTTCCTGGCCAACTGGTCGGCGGAGGGGGCCTTCTCCTGGGCCTGCGCGAAGCCTGCCAGGACCAGGAAACCGCCCAGAACGACGGTACGAATCATGTTCTTCATGCTTTGATGAGGTTCGTTGGTACGCCAAAATAGTACATACGGACAGGTCCTGACCAGTGACCAGCCGACCGGCCAGGCCATGAACGCGCCACCACCGCCCCATGCGGAATAACGGCAACCCCGCTCCGTTATCCTTTCCACCATGCGCACCGAATACCCGGCCAAGGTCCTGCTCGCCTGGGGCGAAGCGATCGCCGGGCATACCGGGCTGCGCGACTGGCTGATCACCAACGGCTATCCGGAACTGGGCCTGTTCACCTTCGCACTGCGCAACAAACCCGATGCCCGGAAGTGGTTGATCGAGAACGGGCATCCGCACCTGATGGCGGTGATCACCGGCATCGAGGGCGACACGCAGGCGCTGGACTGGCTGGACCGCCATGGCATGCACGTGCTCCGCCAGGTGGCCCTGACCGGCGATGGCGATGAGGATGCCTTCCGCTGGCTGATGCAGCATGGCCACCGCGAGCTGGCCATCATCGGCAACAAGATGCACCAGGTGAAGCGCAAGATGGACGAGGACTACGGCGATTATCACCGCTATCCGCAGGACTGATCACGCTTCCGCGACGAGCCGGCGCCAGGTCGTGTGCAGCCGCTCGAGCAGGACGACATCGATGAGCGTGTGGGCGATGATGGGACCGAGCAGGCCCTGTTCACGAGCCATCCATCCCAGCACCAACATTCCCGCGGTGAGGGCGGCCCCGTAGGTGAACAGACGCCGGTCGCGGGGATCCAGGTAGCCGTGGATGGCCACGAAGATCACCGCGGTGAGCGGGATCCCCAGCCAGTGCTGCAACGCGCCCCGGAAGAAGAGCTCCTCCCCCACCCCGGCACATAGGGAAACGCCCCATCGGGCCCAGGGGCTCACGATATACGGGCCGATCAGACGGGCATACCGTTCGCGCACGGGGCCCTGCCAGGGCGTACGGATGATGGCCCAAGCACCGGCCCCGATACCCAGACCCACCAGCACACCGCTGACCACCTGCGACAGGAGGCTCTGGCCACGTAGCGCATCCAGCACGCTGCGTTGCTGCACCACCTCCATCAGCAGCACCCCTCCACCTCCGAAGAGGAGCACGGTGACGCCACCGAGCAGGAACAGGGTACGACCCGGCCGGAAGCGTGGCTCAGCCATGCTCCTCCTCGTCCAGGCCACCGCCGAGCATAGCGCTCATGAGGTCGCCGAATCGGGCGGCGTTCACCAGTTGGGTGCGACCGATGCGGCTGTGCTCCGCCAACCCATGAAGCACGAACTCGGCCCACAGCAGCTGCTCCTCCTCATCGAGGTAGTCGTGCTGGGCACGCACAAGACCCAACAGCCCCGGCACGGCGTGCAAGGCCTGCGCATAGCCAGCGGACGTCAGCTCCAACGGCAGGTCGCAGCTGGTGCCCTCAAAGTGGTCCACGATGCCGGACACGGGGTCGGCCGGCTGACGCACATGCCCCCCTTCTCCCTTGGCCTTGCGTTGCTTGCGCACCGCAGCTGGGAAGAGCTCGTCGAAGACATTGCGCACCGCCAGCCCAAGCAGGTGATGGGCCACCTTCTCGGGTCCCTCCTGCTCGCCTTCGTACACCAGTTCCACCTTGCCGGTGATGGCTGGCACCACCGCCTGCAGGTCGCCGATGCGGGCCACGGTGCGGTCCTCGCCATTGCGCAAGGCACGCAGTTCCGCCGCGCTGATCACGCTCTCCAGCGCACTGATGGTGAGGCGCGCGCTCACGCCGCTCTTGCGGTCCACGTACTCGCTGTCGCGCGCCTCCAGGGCGATCCGCTCGATGAGCACACGCAGCAGGTCGGGCACACGCACGCGGGACAGCTGCTCCTTGGGTGAACGCAGCTCCTGTGCGGTGATGCGCATGCCCAGCTCGATGGTGGGCGGGTAGTGCGTGAGTATCTGGCTCTGGATGCGGTCCTTCAGCGGGGTGATGATGGCGCCGCGGTTGGTGTAGTCCTCCGGGTTGGCGGTGAACACGAACTGGATGTCGAGCGGCAGCCGCAGCTTGAACCCACGGATCTGCACGTCGCCCTCCTGCAGGATGTTGAAGAGCGCCACCTGGATGCGTGGCTGCAGATCGGGCAGTTCGTTGATGACGAAGATGCCCCGGTGGCTGCGGGGCACCAGCCCGAAGTGGATCACACGTTCGTCGCTGTAATCGAGCTTGAGGTTGGCGGCCTTGATGGGGTCGCTGTCGCCGATGAGGTCGGCCACGGTGACATCGGGCGTGGCGAGCTTCTCGGTGTAGCGGTCGTTGCGGTGAAGCCAGGTGATGGGCGTGGCATCGCCGTGCTGGGCGATGAGGTCCCTGGCGTGGCGCGAGATGGGCGCGAGCGGATCATCGTTGATCTCACTGCCGGCCACCACGGGTATCCACTCATCCAACAGCTGCACCAGCGAGCGGGCCATGCGCGTCTTGGCCTGTCCGCGCAGGCCGAGCAGGTTGATGCTGTGGCCGGCAAGGATGGCGCGCTCCAGGGCGGGGATCACGGTGTCCTCGTAGCCATGGATGCCCTCGAACAGCGGTTGCTTCGCACGAATGCGGACCACGAGGTTGGCGCGCAGCTCCTCCTTCACGGAGCGGGGGCGGTAGCCGCTCTTCTTCAGGTCGCCGAGGGTGCTCGGATGGGATGCGGGGGCGACGTTCACGTCGCCCGTGCTGGAAGGGATCTTGGAGCTGCTCATTCAGGAAGCCTTGCGGTTGGAAGTGTGGTCGCGGAACACCATGTCCGCGAGGCCCTTGAGGCCGGTGTAGAAGGCGCGGCCCTGGTTGGCCTCGGTGAACCGCTCGATGAACTGCTGCAGGTAGGGGTCGCGGGCGATCATGAAGGTGGTGATGGGGATGCCGGCCTTCCGTGCACGGACGGCGGCATCGAGGGTCCTGGCCACGATGTGCTCATCGAGCCCGAAGCTGTTCATGTAATACTCCCCATCCTTCTTGATGCAGCTGGGCTTGCCATCGGTGATCATCACGATGCGGCGGTTGCGCACCTTGCGGCGCCTCAGGATGTCCATGGCCAGTTCGAGCCCCGCCACGGTATTGGTATGGAAGGGGCCCACCTGCAGGTAGGGCAGGTCCTTCAGGCTCACCTGCCACGCATCGTTGCCGAAAACGACGATATCCAGCGTATCCTTGGGATAACGCCGCTTGATGAGCTCGGCGAGGGCCATGGCCACCTTCTTGGCGGGCGTGATCCGGTCCTCGCCGTAGAGGATCATGCTGTGGCTGATGTCGATCATGAGCACGGTGGCGCAGGCGCTCTGGTGCTCGGTCTCGATCACCTCCAGGTCATCCTCGCTCAGGTGCAGGTCGTCGATGCCCCGCTGCTGGGCGTTGCGGATGCTGTCGCTCATGGCCACCTGCTCGATGCGGTCGCCGAAGCGGTAGCTGCGCCGGTCGCTGGTGGGCTCATCACCCTGCCCGGTGCGGCGCAAAGCGTGGCTGCCGCGCTCGGTCCTCTTCAGCTTGCCGAACACCTGTTCGAGGGCGCGTTCACGGATCAGCTTCTCGGCCTTGCCGGTAAGCGGGGTCTTGCCCCCCTTGGTGGGCCGGCCGGTCATGCCGTGCTTGCGCAGGTCCTCCTCGAAGTCCTTGCGCTTGTAGTCCTCGCTCCAGATGCCGTGCTCCTTGTCGAGCTGGTCCATCCAATCGAGGGCCTCCTCCACATCACCGCTGGTGTGGGTGAGCATCTCCAGGAAGAGGGGCAGCAGCTTCTCGAAGGGCGAGCGGTCGTCCTGAGGGGGGATGTACTTCGCGAAGCGGTGGCCGAGCATGGTGGAAGAAGAACAAGAAAGGTAACGTTCGACGGCGGGTCCTGTTCGCCGGACCGATGAATGCACGAAGCCCCGCCGTGAAGGGCGGGGCTTCGTCGACGATCGGGGATGAACGCTTAACGCACCACCACACGGTGGGTGCCGAGCTGACGGCCCTGGCCCATCACGCGCACCGTGTAGATGCCGGGGGCCATGCCGCGCACATCCAGCGGGACGATACCGGCGGCAGGCACGATACCCTGTTCACGCACCACGGCACCCTTGGCATCCACGAAGGCAACCGCTGTGGCGGATGCACCCTGCTCGCCCAGGTCGAGTTGCAGTACATCGCTCGCCGGGTTCGGGTAGGCCAGGAACTGCACTTGGTCGGGATCGATCTCGCCAAAGCCCGTACCCCCCGGACCGAACATCCACTCGGCCGTCTTCGTGACGGACGGGGTGCCACCGCTGATGATGACGGTGTCGATGGACAACTTCAGCAGGGGGAAGGTCATCGTCTCGGCATAGTAGTACCAGGTATTGGTGCGACGCACGATGGTGGCGATGGCGGCCTGGTCGGTCGTCGCCTTCCGCACATGTACCCGGAGCACATTGGGCGTCTGCACCACCGGAAGCACCAGCGTACCCCAGGCATCGGCGTTGCCGGTGAGCGAACCCACCCGGGTGGCGGGGATGCCACTGGCCGTGAAGCTGGCCCCGTAGGTATCCGTCCATGTGGTGCCGAAGGTGCAGGGCAGCTTCAGCTCCAACACGTTGTCGGTGTAGTTGATCACGCCTTCGAGGGGCGTGCGGGAACCGACGATCTCCAGTCCCCCGCTGGTGACGCCCCAGTAGGTGGTGTCGGACCCGCCGTCGGTGGTGAGCACCTGGGCATCGGGGTTGGCCGCGCCCGAAGTGCCGGCCACATCGCCCACGTACCAGTTGCGGTCACTGCTGGCAATAAGGTTCCAGAAGCTCATGGTAACGTTGGCCCCGACCGGGGAATTATCCACCCAAGGACCGTTGTTGAGCACGAACTCCTGCCCTGGCTGGGGCACGGAGGTGGAGGTGGTGAGGGTGGGCTGGGCCACGGCCGGTGCAGCGGCCACAACAAGTGCGAAAAGCGCGTAAGGTT
>CAUJFM010000374.1 GCA_963169595.1 Bacteroidota bacterium
GCCATCGACTTCCGCATGCGCAGTGTGCGCCAGCGCTGGGGCCAGCCCTTCGGCGGGGCCCAGGTGCTGATGATCGGCGACCTCTTCCAGCTGCCGCCCGTGGTGAAGGACGATGAATGGAACGTGTTGCGTCGCTGGTATGGCAGCATGCACTTCTTCGAGGCTCGCGTGCTGAAGGAGAGCGGCTACGCGCACATCGAGCTGGACAAGATCTTCCGCCAGCAGGACGACCATTTCATCCGCATCCTGAACAACCTGCGCGACGACCGGGTGACCGCCGAGGACGTGGCGGCCCTCAATGTGCACTACCGTCCGCAGATCGATCCGAAGGACACCGAGGGCGTCATCACCCTCACCACGCACAACCGCACCGCCGACGAGCTGAACCAGCGCGCGCTGGACCAACTGCCCGGGCAGCTGCACCGCTTCGAGGCCAACATCGAGGGCGACTTCCCCGAGAGCATGTTCCCCGTGCTGCGCGAACTGGTGCTGAAGGAAGGCGCACAGCTCATGTTCGTCCGCAACGATGCGGAGAAGGCCTACTTCAATGGGAGGCTCGCGCGTGTGGAGTCCATTTCGGGCGGGGTGATCACCGTGCGGATGATCGACACCGGCATGCCCTACAAGCTCAAGCGCGAGACCTGGGAGAACAAGCGCTATGTGGTGGACCCGGTGACCAAGGAGCAGCAGGAGCAGGTGCTGGGCACCTTCGAGCAGTATCCCGTGAAGCTGGCCTGGGCCATCACCGTGCACAAGAGCCAGGGCCTCACCTTCGACCGCGCCGTGATCGATGTGGGGCAGGCCTTCGCACCCGGCCAGGTCTATGTGGCCCTTTCGCGTCTGCGTTCCCTGGAAGGCCTCATCCTGCGCACCCGCATCGACCCCTCGGTGGTGACCACGGACCGCGATGTGGTGGCCTTCAGCGAACGGCGCCACAGTCAGCAGCCCCTGCCCGAGCAGCTCCGCGAGCAACAGCGGCACTACCTGCAGGCCGTGCTCACCAGCACCTTCGACCTGGGCGACCTGCTGAAGCGTGCCGAGTGGGTGCAGCGCGACCACACCGAGACCAACGAGTTCGAGGACGAGAGCATGAAGACCGCCCTCACGCGGTTCCGCGAACAGCTGGCGCGCGAGGAGGAGAACACACGGAAGTTCCAGGGGCAGCTCCTGCGCCTGCTGCAGGCGGGCGACCGCGAGGCGCTGTTGGACCGCATCCGCCGGGGCAGCGACTACTACGGGGCCCTGCTCACCGACCGCATGAAGGACCTGCTGCAGCACCTGGCCCAGGTGGAGCAGCTGAGCCGCACCAAGCAGTACAGCGAATCCCTGCGCGAACTGGACGGCATGCTGGTGAAGAAGCTCGCCCAGCTGGCCAAGGCGTCGCACATCACCACCTGCATCCTGAACGGGGAGGAGGTGAGCCGTGTGCCCGACCTGGAGAAACGCATCACCTCGCAGCGCACCGCGATGGTGGAGGAGGTGCGCAACTGGGCGAAGGAGCACGCGCCGGAGACCACCCGCAAGACCGGCCGGAAGCGCCGCCGGTCGGACGAGGAGGGCTGGGAGGTGCCGGAGACCCCGGTGGCGCGCAAGGCTCCCAAGGAGAAGCGCTTGAAGGGCGAGACCTACCTGAAGACCTACGTGCTCATCAAGGAGGGCAGGAGCCTGGCGGACATCGCCGCGGAGCGCTCCATGTCGCTCAGTACCATCGAGGGGCACGCGGCGCGTGGCATCGCCGAGGGGATCATCAACATCGATGCCCTGATGCCCGCGGAGGAGCGTGAGACCATCGCCGACTGGATGCGCGAGCACCCGGATAAGGGACTGAACGATGCGCGCAGCGAGTTCGGTGATCGCTTCAGCTTCGGGCAGCTGCGGATGGTGCAGGCCTTCGTGCGGAACGAGCAGGAGGGGGACTGATCGCCCCCCTCCGCCACTGTCGTTGTCCCCCGCTCAGGAAGGACGCTGTCCCAGCTCGTTCAGGATCCTGCCGATCTCTGCGTAACTGCTCGGCTCGAAGCGCAGGGTGGGACGCTCGTTCGGCGTCACGGCCTGCCTGCACACATGCGCACGCCCGTCGATCACCGTGTAGGCGAAGAGCACGGCCGGTTCGTTGCGGGCCACGGGGGGGGAGCACAGTTCACCCACCGCATTGCGCTCCATGGACAGGAAGCTCCGGATCTTCGTGAACACCAGGTAGGCCTCCGTGCTCCGTGGAGGATCCCCCTTCGCGATCACCTGGTACTTCTGCGACTCCGGTAGGTTGATGAAGCGATCGCAATTGATCCAGCCGAGCTGCGCCGTGCTGAACACGTAGGCGTTCAGTCCGCCCATGTCGGCCGTGCCCATGCTGTCGGCGCGGAGCGTGTAGCGCTGCAGGCTCTCCGCACGCACCTGTTCCCAGTTCGCCACCAGTGAATCATAGCGTTGCCGGATGGGCGCGTACAGGGCATTGTAGCGGTCCAGCTCGGGTTGGTAGACGGTGTTGTACCACTGGCCATATTCCGCATTTTTTGCGGTGCTCCAGGCGGCCATGCGTTCATGGTACCGTTGCAGGCGTTCGGGAAAGCTGCTGCATTCGGCCTCGTAGGTGGCCACTTTGCGTTCATACTTGTGCATCTGGGCGGCATACCGTTCCATGGCGGCAGCGTAGCGCATTTCGATCTTCGCTTCCACCCGCTGTGGCGCCAGGAACGACCACCAGGGGCTGTAGGCCGTGTAGCTCTCCCGTCGCGGCCCCACCGGTTCGCGCGGCTTCACGGGTTCAACGGGTTTCACCGGTCGCCCCTTCTGGTCCTCCACGTAGCGCGGCAGCCGGTACCTCAGTTGGGGCGGTGCCGGGTAGCGCGGCTCCTGCCAGGTGGTGACCACCGTTTCCTGCAAGGGCCGTCCAGTGGCGTTCCAATCGCGCCCGTCGCTGCTCAGGAAGAGCTCCATGCCCGGCATGCGGCCTGGTTGCGGTACGGCGATGTCCATGGGAGAGGCCGCAGCGAGCCGCAGCGCGTTGCCCTCCGCATCGCTGGCCTGCACACGCAGCATGCCGCCGGTCTCCAGCAGCTGTTCGCCGCTGCGGGTGGCCAGTTGGTGTGCCAGCATGGCCTGCAGCCCCAGCGCTTCGGTGAGCTCCACGTGCACGGGGGCCTGCACCACGCGGCCCTGTGCGTCCACAAAGGCATGGGCGGCGAAGCGCACCTGCACACCCGCGCTACCCACGATGGTCTGGTCCTGCGAGGGGTCGATGATGAAGCGCTGCACCGTGCCCTCCATCAGTGCGCGCCGCAGCTCGTCCGTATCCGCGAAATAGTGGCGCACATAGGTCACCACCACGCGGCGGTTCAGGGCCATGCCGGTCTCCCGTGCGTTGGAGGCCATGGGATCGCGTTCGCCATAGCGCTCCACGTTGACCAGCGAGGGGTCCGCACCGCGTGCAACGAGATAGCTGCGCACTTCTTCCGCGCGGGCCAGGGAGAGCGCCTCGTTGTAGGCCAGGTCGCCATCGCTGTCCGTGTGGCCCTGCACGGTGAAGTGGTGGTCGCCGGAGAGCGGGGCCACGGCCAGCAGGCTGTCGAGGCGGACCGCAGCTTCAGGCAGCAGGACACTGCGGTCCTTCTGGAAGTGGAGCAGGACCTGGAGCGTATCGGTGCTGGCGCTGGTGATCGTGCACAGCAGGAGGGCAACGAGAAGGAGGAGTTGGCGTGCCATGGTCATGGGAATTGATCGTTGGGTAGGCCGGACCGATGAGCGTCCGTACATCCCTTAATGCGACCATTCCGAAAAGGTGACCCTGCACGGGCGACCCGCCGCGCGCGGCACTTCCGGTCCCGCCCTAAAGCACCTTCAACAGATTGCGCACCTGCTGCACGCCTTCGTTCTGGAGCCGGGCGTAGTACACACCCGCTGGCAGCGGACCCAGGTCCACGTCCACACGGTAGGTCCCTGCGGGCATGGGCTGGTTCAGCACGGTCTGCAGCAGTTGGCCCTGTTCGTTGTACACCTGGATCAGCATGCGTCCGCCGTTGCTCACGTAGCTCAGGGTGGTGCGCTCGGTGAACGGATTCGGGTAGGCCTGCAACAGGCTGTCGCCGGCCCGCTGGTTGATGGCATGCACGCCGGTGCCGAGGCAGCCACTGGGGTCGATCACCTGCAGGGGCTGGTAGGTGTCCAGCAGCACGGTGTCGATGTCGGCGTCCGAGAGGCAGAACCAGTCCTTCAGTACGCTGGCATACACCGACCGGAAGTCGTACTGCATGGCCAGGTTGGTCTGGAAGGTGGCCCCGGCGGGGATCTCCGGGTTGGTGCCGAACATGCCGGGGAGCACCTGGCTGCCGAAGAGGAACATGGGCAGCGCGCTGCCATGGTCGGTGCCCACGGAGGCATTGTCCACGATGCGCCGGCCGAACTCGCTGAAGGTCATGCCCAGCACGCGGTCCTCCAAGCCCAGTAATTGCAGGTCGTCCTGGAACGCGTGGATGGCATCGCTGAGGCCTTGCAGCAGGTTGGCGTGCGTGCCCTGGGTGTGGTCGGTGGCCACCACCTGTTGGGCATGCGTGTCGAACCCGCCGATGCTCACCCAGTAGATCTTCGTCCGCAATCCACCGCAGATGAGTTGCGCCACGACCTTCAGTGCGGCGGCCAGTTCCGCACCCGGCTCGTTGCCGGTGGGGTAGAGGGTGCTCTGGTTGCAACCCGCCACGGCGGCCGCCTCGATCACATCGCCGTACAGGTCCGTCTGCTGCTGCACCTGGCGCACATAGCTGAGCTTGCCGCCGCTGCACAGCGCGCTGGCGGGGTCGTTGTAGATGTTGTTCGACAAGTTCAGCGGATCATCCGTGTTGAAGATCGCCGTGGCCATGCTCACGCCCATGTACTGCAGGCCGGGACCCACCACGCCGCCCACCCGGATCGCCAGCGGGTCGGGCATGTCCTCATTGGGATAGCCGGCCGGATAGTTGGGGTATTCGAAGTTGAGGTAGCGTCCGGCCCAGCCCGAGCTCAGCAGCTGGTCGCTGTCCGCTCCGGTCTCCCAGATGTCCGTGGCGCGGAAGTGCGAGAAGTTGGGCTCGGGATAGCTCACGCCCTGGATGATGTTCAGCTTGCCGTCCTCCCACAGGTCGCGCAGGCCGCCCATGGCCGGGTGGAACCCCGTGCCGGTGAGGCCGGTGAGGGGCAGCACCGCGCTTTCGGGGATGAGCACATTGGGCCGCTTGGTGGCGAGCACACCGTATTGGTCCAGGGGGATCACGGTGTTGAGACCGTCGTTCCCGCCGAAGAGCTGCACGATGACGAGCACGCGGTCGTCATCGGCGCTGCGCAGGGCCCCGAGCAGTGGACTGGAGAAGCCCCGAACGGTCAACCCACCGATGGTGGCGGCCGCCGAACTGCGGAGGAAGTTCCGTCTGTTCATGGGATCAGTGGAGTTGGGTCTCGGCCGCACCGGCCATGTCGAGGAACAACCACAGCAACAGGCTCGGCACCAGCTGGGCCGTCATGTCCGTGGTGGTGGGGTCGTTCACGTACAGCTCGTAGGCATCGCTCCAGTAGAAGTCGCTCTGCTGGCCCAGCAGCAGGTAGCTTGTCTTCAATTGGTTGCGCACGGCCAGGGAGATGGGCACGGCCATGAGCAGCTCCGCGGCCTCGGCCACCACCACGTTCGGGTCCATCGCGTTGCTGAACTGACCCACCAGCTGCACCAGGTCCGGCTTGAACTGCAGGTTGCGGCTCTCCGGCTGGAAGAGGTTGTTCGGGGTGGAGAAGCCCGTGTACAGGATGCCCTGCACGCTGAAGTTGCGCGCCGGATAGGTGGCCGTGTCCAGCCACACATCGTCGTAGACGGGGAACTGGTGGTAGGCCGACCAGCCGGCCACATTGGGCGGGTTCAGTACTTCCTGTCCGCAGTAGCCCATCAGCCAGTAGATGTCGCGCCACACGCGGTACCGGGCCTCGAACTGCTGCGGTGTGGGCATCGGCATGTCCAGCTTGCGGATCGCGCCGACCACGAGGTCCGCCGGGCTCATCACCATGCAGGCACGCACCTGTTCGCTGAAGAAATGGTCGCTGGTGAGCAGGGCGCGCACCACGATGCGCAGTTGGTCCGGAGCGGAGGCGTTGTCACGGAAGAGCTGCGCCAGGGGCTCGATCACACTGCTCTCCGTGGTGGCATCGATCTCCCCGTGCACGAAGAAGCGGTAGATCTCCCGGCAGATGAAGCGGGACACCTCCTCCTTGGCGAAGATCATGTCCAGGAGCGCGTTCAGTTCATTGGCGCCGGCATCCGGGCCGCTTTGGCCTTGGATCACCGTGTTGTTGAAGAATCCGCTGAAGACCTTGTTGGTGGTGTCGTGCTGGTTCTGGCGGAAGAAGGTGAAGGGCAGGACCGGATTGCCCAGCTGGTCCGTTTCGCGCACGGTCCAGCCGGTGAGCACACGGGCCGCCGCCTGCACATCGGCCTCGGTGTAGCCGCTGCCCTCGCCCAGGGTGAACAGCTCCATCAGCTCCCGGGCATAGTTCTCATCCGGTGCGGTCACGGTGTTCAGATTGCCGTTCAGGTAAATGAGCATGGCACCGCTGGTGCTCACCTCGTACATCAGTTGCCGGAAGTTGCCCAAGGCATGCGTGCGCAGCAACTGGTCGTACGTAAAGCTCAACCGCGGGTTGAACACCTGGAACACTTGCGTGGGCATGTGGTTGTACCAGAAGAGCACCAGCTTCTCACGCATGGTGCGGTCCTGATGCACCATCAGGCCGGTGCGCCACCACATGTAGCTCTGCACGCGGGCCCCGGTCAGTTCCACCAGTTGCTCCTCCGAGGTGCCGTAGCGTGGGGTGTCCACCCAGGTGCTGCCGAAGGCCACCTGCGGGTCGATCGCGTTCGGGTCCGGGGCGTTCGGTGGCCCGGCTGTGTAGGCCTTGATCGGCGGAGGCGCGTCGTTCGTGAAGTTGAGCAGGGCATCCACCACCTGGTCCAACGACTGGCCGTTGAAGTGGGCCAGGTCGGCCACGCTGCACCCGAAGAGCGTGCGTCGGAGCAGATGGGTCAGTTCGGCCCGACCGAACGGACCGGAGTAGGGAATGAGCGGCATGCGGCTGGCGCTTGGTGGGGATAGGACACCGGAACTGATGGAAAGTTAGATCGGTAGGGACCGGAGGTGCGGACCATTTTCGACCCGCCACCACCTAATGATCGTTCATGCTGGCCGTTCTGGAGCTGGAACGCCTTGGACCTTCGGTGAACCGTGCGTCCCTTCTTCAGGAGCTGAACCGGATGCTCAGCGCACCAGGCCATCCCTGCAGATGGAGCAGCACCGTGCGTAGGAAGAACAGCTGACCGGCCAGTTCCAAGGTCTCCTCCACGGTATAGGCCACCACCACGCGAACATGGTCCTGGTCCAGATGCGCTTGCGCCGATTCCACCAGCTCCATCAGCAATGCGCCACTGACATAGACGACACCTGCGATCAGGACTCCCTTGCGGGTAACTCCCGGAAGCCGCCGGAGCCAGGGGAGCAGATAGGCCGCGACCCCGGTCAATAGCAGACTGTAGGGCACCACCCAGGCGAACTTCAGCAGACCGCCATACCCTTCGCCGACCAGTGCGCGCATGGACTTGTTCAGCTTCTCATGCACCTGTCCGGCCTCATCCGCGGAAAGAAAGAGGAGGACCAGTCCGGCAACGAGCCAGCCATGCCTTTCCGTCGTGGATCCCTCCTCGATACGCGCGCTCACCAAACAGAGGATGCCGTTCAAAAGCAACAGCAGCGCAGCAAAGTAGGAGGAGAGGTTCCCTTCGGCCCGCAGGTCGAAAAGCAGGTGCACCAACCGCGCCTTCGTCCAGCCGGACTCCAAGGCCAACCAGCTGAGCGAGTGCAGCACGACGATGCCGGCCGCCATGCCGACGACGATCCGAAGGACCGAGTTCGGACTGATGTGGATCGATCGGTTCAGGTCGGATGAGCGCATGAACGAAAGGCTGGTCGGGGTGAACGTATGAAACGTTCGGTACGCATAATGTTGACCTGAAGTTCGCATTGTCGGCCTGTCTGAGCGCATCTTCGCATCCATGAAGCTCATTTCCTTCAACGTGAACGGCATCCGCGCCAGCGTGGGCAAAGGCCTGCACGACACCCTGCGGAAGCTCGATGCGGACATTGTCTGCTTCCAGGAGACCAAGGCCACGCCCGAGCAGGTGGCGCAGGCCCTGGCCGGGGTGGACGGCTACCATGTGAACGCTTACGGGGCCGTGAAGCCGGGCTACAGCGGCACGGCCATCGCCAGCCGCGAGAAGCCCGCCAAGGTCCATTTCGGCATCGGCATGCCCGGACACGACGACGAAGGCCGCGTGGTCACCTGCACGTTCAGCGAGGTGGTGGTGGTCTGTGTCTATACGCCGAACAGTGGCGAAGGGATGAAGCGACTGGATTACCGGGGCGAATGGGACGAGGCCTTCCGGCACTATGTGAACAAGCTGGCCAAGGGCAAGCTGCCCGTCATCGTCACCGGCGACCTCAACGTGGCGCACCAGCCCATCGATATTGCCCGGCCCAAGGAGAACTACAACAAGACCAGCGGTTACACGCAGCAGGAGATCGATGGCCTGGGCGCCCTGCTGGACTCCGGGTGGGTCGACACCTTCCGTCACTTGCACCCCGATACCGTGAAATACAGCTGGTGGAGCCAGCGCTTCGGCGCCCGCGCCAAGAACGTGGGCTGGCGGATCGACTACGTGCTGGTCACGAAGGGCTTCGAGAAGAAGGTCAAGGAGGCCTTCATCCTGAACGAGGTGATGGGCAGCGACCATTGCCCGGTGGGGATAACGTGGTAGAGTGTTGTCGGTTGTTTGTCGTCGGGCTATCGGCAGAGCTTACATGGGTGTTCAACAACAGACAACCAACAACTGACAACTAAGCACCATGAAAACCCTCCTCCGCCTCGAAGAGCTCGCACAATTCCTCTTCGTGCTTGCCGTGTTGATCATATGGCAGCAGGCCCTGGGGTTCCCGTGGTGGATCTACCTGCTGCTCTTGCTTGGCCCTGACATCAGCATGCTTGGCTATCTAGTGAGCAGCCCTGTGGGAGCAGTCGCTTACAACCTGTTCCATCACAAGGGTGTGGCATTGATCTTCATCGCTGCGGGCATGGCCAGTATTCTATCCGAACCATTCATGCGCGGGAGCGACATGGAGAACCATCTCATCCTGACCGGCCTGATCCTTTACGGCCACGCCTCGCTGGACCGCATCTTCGGCTATGGCCTCAAGTTCGGCGACAGCTTCCACCACACGCACCTGGGCTGGATCGGGAAGAACAAGGGGCAGGGGCAATGACGTCTATTCCATTTCCATCGTGGTCCCACCTGGCTTCAACCACGAACGTGCACGTTGCCACTTGCCACTTGTGACTTGACAATTGCCCCTTCGCGATGCGCCTGCTCCTCCTCGACAACTACGACAGCTTCACCTGGAACCTGCACCACCTGCTGGTGCCCCGGGCGCAGGTGGATGTGGTGCGCAACGATGCCATCACGGTGGACGAGGCCGCACGGTACGACCGCATCGTGCTCTCTCCTGGCCCCGGCCTTCCCTCCGAAGCGGGCATCCTGATGGAACTGCTCACCAAGCTCATGCCCACCCATCCGATCCTCGGAGTATGCCTGGGCATGCAGGCCATCGTGGAGGCGTGCGGAGGAAGCCTCTACAACCAGCAGCAGGTGATGCACGGCGTCTCTGCGCGCTGTGTGCCAGAGGAACCCCGCGATCCGCTCTTTGCGGGCCTGTCCTCACCCTTCGAGGTCGCGCTCTACCACAGTTGGGCCGCCGATCCCGGCACGCTGCCGTTGGACCTGCGCATCACGGCCCGCAGTGAGGCCGGCGTCATCATGGCCGTGCAGCATCAACGCCACGCGGTGTGCGGGGTGCAGTTCCACCCCGAGAGCGTGCTCACCCCCGAGGGGCCGCGGATCATCGATAACTGGCTCGATACCTAGTATAAGAGGCCGCGGTTGCTGCCCACGGGCACGCGCTGCTCCACCTTCAGGTCGCGCAGGATGCTGGCCTTCACGTTGATGCGCAGGGAGATGCTCTGCCGCACGCCGAAGGGGATCCAGTTCATGTTGAACTCCCAGCAGTGCAGGTCCCAGTACAGGTTCAAGGCGGTGGGCGTCCACTCCCCGGCCACCAGGTCGTAGCCGCTGGTCGCGCCCAGCTTCCAGTACTTCAGCACCGTCACATCGCCATTGAAGAGCACGCTCTGCCGCTCGGTGTCGGCGAAGGTGTTGTTCTGGTAGATGCGGTTGATGTCGTAGCTGTAGTTCACCGACAGGCGCCACGGCATGTTGAAGTTGGTGCGTGCGCCCTTGCTGGGGTCACTGTCCTCCACCACCCGCTGTTCACCCGTGTTGCTGCCCGCATCCACGCTCTGCCCATAACGCTTGCTCTTCAGGTCGAAGCCCACGGCCACATTGGTGTAGGTCATGCGCGCCAACTTGCCGGACACCGAGCGTTCGCTGCGGTCGATGCGCTGACCCGCCTGGTTCACCGCATAAGGGTCCCACAGGCTCACGAAGTTCACGTTCACCACATTGAACAGCGCCGTGCGCGCCGACAGGTTCACCGGTGACCACTGCACGGAGTCGCGCATCACGTCGTAGGCCGTGTTGATGCCCACGAAGTCCAGCAGCTTCATCTTCTTGAACTGGGTGCGCACGCTGTCGCGGCTGGCCTTGCTGTCGCGCACCTTGGCCTCGATGTTCTGGATCAGGCCCAGGTTGAGCAGGCCGCTCTCACCGGCGGCGGGCTTGCCGTAGATGCCGATATCGTAAGGCGAGTAGGTGCCCGTGGCGCCATTGAAGCCGAATGGCCCGGTGATCTCCGTGCTCTGGTCGGGCCGGTAGGTGAAGCCCACGGTGGGGGTGAGGGTGTGCCGGATGGCCTTCAGCCGTTCCCCGTTGAAGAGGTACATGCCGTAGAGCTTGCTGGTGAGGTTGGCGCCGGCGTTCCATTCGCCCACACGGCTGAAGCCCGGCACCGTGTCGGTGGCCGTGGTGCTGGTCTCCGGGTCGAAGGTCTTGTTCAGGGTCTCGAAGTACCAGCGTTCGGTGAAGCGGAACTCAGGGTTCAGGGTGAAGAACCGGCTCTTGAAGGTGGTGTTCACGTTGGCGGTTTGGCGCACCCCGTTCTGCGTCTCACCCCACAGGGTGGACAGGTCCGCCAGGCTGAGCCGGTCCTCGGTGGTGCGGAGGCGGTTGTCGAAGTTGGCGGTGTAGCTCACGGCCAGCTGGTCGTACCACCGGGGCTGCGAACCCAGGGGGCGGATCATCTGGATAGGCAGGATCCGCTGCAGGTTGAAGTTCGCCGAGGGCAGGGTGATGTCGAAGGTCCGGTTCAGCGTGTTCTGGCTGTGGCGCATGCTCACCGTGACGTTGTAGGGCTTGCCGGTCCAGAGGTGCGTCCACTGGATATTGCTCTGGAAGGTGTTGCTCAGGTAGTCGTTCTGCGAGCTGTTGAAGTTGTTGGTGAAGTTGTTGCTCGTGCCCAGGTTCACGCTGGCGGTGAAGCGGTCGGTGAGGCTGGCCTTGGGGTCCACCAGGTGGTTCCACCGCACGAAGAAGTTCTGCTGCCTGCTGAAGTCGGGGAACTCCGGAATGCTGTTCAGCTGGGTGCTGTGGCTGAGGCTGAGGTTGCCGCTGTAGCGGTAGCGGGTGCGGTAGCGGGTGAGGGCGCGCACCGCCCAGCTGCCACGGCTGTAGATGTCGCCGGTGAGCTGAAGGTCCGCATGGTCGCTGATGGGCAGGTAGTACCCGCCGTTGAGCAGGAAGATGCCCAGCTGCTGGTTGCTGCCCCAGGTGGGGATGAGCACCCCACTGCTGCCGCCCTTGCGGTTGGGGAAGAGGCCGAAGGGCAGGGCCAGTGGCACGGGCACCTTGCCCACTTTCATGTAGGCGGCACCGGCGATGATCTTGTCATCGGGCACCACCATCATCCGGCTCACCCTGAAGTGGTAGTGGGGGGTCGGACGGTCGCAGGTGGTGAGCATGCCGCCCTTGCCATGCACCTCGCCGTTGGGGTGGCGCTTGCTGAGACTGGCGCTCACCCAGGCCGTCTGCTCCTCGGTGCGCACCTCGCGGATCAGCCCCGTCTTCGTGCGGAAGTTGTACCGGATGGAATCGGCGGCGATGGTCTGCCCGTCCTGCACGAACTGCGGCTTGCCGACCACGGCGCCCGAGCTGTCCGGCGCACCAAAGGCACTGGCCTCCTCGTTCTTGAAGCTGAAGGTGATGCGGTCCGCCGTGAGCTGGATACCCTGGTATTTCACCGTGGCCGCACCGAAGAGGTACACGGTTTGCTCCTGCAGGTCGTACCGGATGCTGTCCCGCGCCTCATACCGCACCTCGTCCTCCAGGGCCTGGGCGTGCAGGCGCTGGGTGGCGCACATCAACAGAAGCGTGATGAAAACTGCAAGGAACGCCGCCGGGACCCGCTTCCCGGGGCCGGTAGTTTCGCCCCCGAAAGGCCGGATGCGTGGCGGCAACGTCATGGTCCAGCCTTTCCCACGGAAAAGCGGGCCGAAAATAACGGATCGCCCTCCGCAGGCCATGGAAAGAGCGTCGTTCAAGTGGTCCCTCGTCCTGTGCTGCATCGCGGCCCTGTGCTTCAGCGCCCCAGCGCAGGGCCAGGCCACCGGACGCGACCCGCACAAGATCCGCACCGTGGTGCTCGATGCCGGACACGGCGGCAAGGACCCCGGCAACCTGGGCACCGGGCGCTACAAGACCACCGAGAAGCACGTTTCCCTCAACGTGGCGAAGCTGGTGGGGAAGTACATCAACGAGACCTACCCGGACGTGAAGGTGGTCTACACCCGCGAGGACGACCGCTTCATCGAGCTGATGGAACGTACCAACATCGCCAACCGCGCCAAGGCCGATGTCTTCATCAGCATCCACTGCAACGCCAACGACAACAAGGACCCCCACGGTTGCGAGACCTACGTGATGGGCCTGCACAAGACCGAGGCCAACATGCGCGTGGCCCAGAAGGAGAACGAGGCCATCCTGTTGGAGGAGGGCCATGAGCTGAAGTACGACGGCTACGACCCCCGCGACCCGGAAAGCCAGATCGCCCTGAGCCTGCGCCAGAACGTGCACCTGGAGCAGAGCCTGCTCCTCAGCTCCCTCATCCAGAAGCAGTTCCGCGAGCGCGTGGGCCGCCCGGACCGCGGTGTGAAGCAGGCGGGCTTCCTGGTGATCAGCTACACCACCATGCCGTCCGTGCTCATCGAGCTGGGCTTCCTCACCAACCCCAAGGAGGAGGACTTCCTGCAGGAGGCGGAAGGGCAGGATTACATGGCCAGCGCCATCTACCGGGCCTTCAAGGAGTACAAGGGCATCGTGGAAGGCGTTGCGGTCCCCACCCCGGAGCCCCAGGTGGCCAAGCCGGACACCACGCGGGTGGCGGTGCCGGACAACGCGGTGAAGCCTGCGGCCGGTCCCGCCGTGGTCTTCAAGGTGCAGATCGTCACCAGCAACAAGCGAATCGAGCCCAAACCGGCCAATTTCAACGGAATGGAAGGGGTGGAGGAGCACAAAGGCGCCGGTCTGTTCAAGTATACCGTGGGCAGCGAGCCCGATCTGGACCGTGCCCGCGACCTGCAGAAACGCTGCCGGGAGAAGGGGTACGACGGGGCCTTCATCGTGGCCTTCAGGGACGGTCAGCGGATCGATCTGCAGGAAGCCCTTAATTTGGCCGGGGGCCGCTGACCGCGGCGCCTCTGTTCATGAAGCTCAAACGCGAGTACAGCATAGCCTTGATCGTCCTGGGGGCGCTTGGCTTGCTCATCTTCGGGGTCAACTTCCTCAAGGGCCTCAACCTGTTCGAGGGCCGCAACGTGTACCATGCCGTGTACGCGGATGTGTCCGGGGTCACGGGGTCCAGCCCGGTGTTCTACCGGGGCCTGAAAGTGGGCCAGGTGGTGGGCACGCAGCTGCTACCCGACGGCAGCGGGCGCATCGCCGTGAGCTTCCAGATCGACAACCAGCACCTGCGGCTGCCCCGCGATTCCAAGGTGCAGATCTACAGCGCGGACCTCTTCACCCGGGCCCTTCAGGTGCTGCCGGGCACCAGCACCGAGCTGGCCGCCAAGGGGGATACCCTGCAGGGCGATGCCGAGCTGAGCCTCACCGATGCGGTGGGCCAGCAGATCGACCCGCTGAAGCGCAAGGCGGAAAGCATGCTGGCCTCGGTGGATTCCGTCCTCACCGCCCTGAACGACGTGCTCAACCCCTCCACCGTGGGCGACATCGATTCCAGCTTCACCAGCGTGCGCCGGACCCTGGAGACCCTGGAGGGTACGGCCCGCCGCATCGATGCCCTGGTGGCCGCCGAAAGTGCTGTGATGCACGCCACCTTGGGCAATATCCAGCAATTGTCCGCCACCATGGCCGACAACCGCGATGAGCTGAGCCGCATCTTCACCAACCTGGACACGCTCACCGCCTCATTGGCCAGCGGCCGCATCGACCGGGCCCTGGAGAACATGGCCGTGGCCAGCGACAAGATGAAGGCGCTCATGGCCCGGCTGGAGAGCGGAGAGGGGACCATGGGCAAGCTCATGTCCAACGACAGCCTCTACAACAACCTGAACGCCGCCAGTGCCGAACTGGACCTGTTGCTGGAGGACCTGCGCGTGAACCCGAACCGGTACTTCAGCGTTTTCGGCAAGAAGGACCGGCTGCCCAAGTTGAGCGACGCCGACATCCAGCGTATCCAGCGGTCCATGCAGGAACAACGATGAGCATCTCCAGCATCCTCTTCATCCTTGTCCTCGCTGCGGCGGTGGGGCTCTTCGCGCGCAACGTGCGCCGCTTGGTCCGCAACATCCGCCTGGGTCGCGATGAGCAACGGAACGACCACCCGGCCGAGCGGTGGGGCGTAATGGCCCGTGTGGCGCTGGGCCAGAGCAAGATGGTGGTGCGTCCTGTTGCCGGTATCCTGCACATCATCGTCTATGCCGGCTTCGTCATCATCAACATCGAGGTGCTCGAGATCCTGATCGATGGCATCTTCGGCACCCACCGCGTGTTCAGCTTCCTGGGCGGCTTCTACGACTTCCTGATCGGCAGCTTCGAATGGCTGGCGCTTGGCGTGTGGGTGGCCTGCGTGGTCTTCCTGGTGCGCCGCAATGGGATCAAGTTGAAGCGCTTCGTGATGAAGGAGCTGGATGGATGGCCCCGCACGGATGCCAACCTCATCCTCTTCACGGAGATCGCGTTGATGAGCGCCTTCCTGCTGATGAACGCGGCGGACTGGAGCTTGCAGCAGCTGGGGGATCCACATTACGTGGTGGCCGGGGCCTATCCCATCAGCGCCGCGCTGGCCTCGGTGTTCGACCTCACGAGCCTTTCGTCCGGCACCTTGATCGCCATCGAGCGTTCGTGCTGGTGGTTCCACATCATCGGCATCCTGGCCTTCCTGAACTACTTGGTGGTGAGCAAGCACCTCCACATCCTGCTGGCATTCCCCAATGTGTGGTACAGCAAGCTGAAGCCACGTACCGAGATGGCCAACATGCCGCGTATCGCCGATGAAGTGAAGAGCATGATGGACCCATCGGTGCCGCCCCCGGAGCCACCCGCACCACATGCGGTGGCAGGGGTGGAGATGACCGAGCGCTTTGGCGCCAGGGACGTGTTCGATCTGAGCTGGAAGAGCCTGATGGACGCGTACAGCTGCACCGAGTGTGGTCGTTGCACGAGCGTATGCCCCGCGAATCTCACGGGCAAACTGCTCAGTCCGCGCAAGATCATGATGGATACCCGCGACCGTCTGGAGGAAGTGGGGCGGGTGATCGATGCCGGTGGGAAGTGGGCGGATGATGGAAAGAGCCTGCACACCCGGATCACCGACGAGGAGTTGTGGGCATGCACCACCTGTAACGCGTGTACCCAGGCCTGTCCGGTGAACATCGATCCGGTGAACATCATCCTGGAGATGCGGCGCTACCTGGTCATGGAGGAAAGCAGGACACGTCCGGCGCTGACGAGCATGTTCAACAACGTGGAGAACAACGGTGCGCCCTGGGCCTTCGGGCAGGATAAACGGTTGGATTGGACGAACTCATGAGAAAGGCACACGTCACAAAGTCCAAAACGCCTTCTTGGTGCGAACCATGGCCGGACAGGCAGGTCGGTACTTGTGGTCCGTGTCCTGATCCCTGCGCCTACAACACATCCCGCTGCCCATGAGCGAGTCTTTGACCATCCGCACCATGGCCGAATTCGCGGCTGCGGGCGAAGTGCCCGAAGTCCTATTCTGGGTAGGCTGTGCCGGTAGTTTTGATGACCGTGCGAAGCGGATCACCAAGGCCTTTGTCCGGATCCTGAACGCGGCCCATGTCAAATTCGCGATCCTGGGCCAGGAAGAGAGCTGCACCGGCGACCCGGCCAGGCGGGCAGGCAACGAGTTCCTCTTCCAGATGCAGGCCCAGCAGAACGTTGCGGTACTGAACGGTTATGGGGTGCGGCGTATCGTTACGGCCTGTCCGCATTGTTTCAATACGATCAAGAACGAATATCCAGCCGTGGGTGGATCGTACGAAGTGATGCACCACACCCAGTTCATCAATGCGCTCATGAAGGAGGGCCGCATCAAGGTGGAAGGAGGCAGCTTCAAGGGGAAGCGGATCACCTTCCACGACCCGTGCTACCTGGGTCGTGGCAACAACGAGTACGAAGCGCCGCGGGAAGTACTGCTGAAGTTGGACGCTGCCTTGGTGGAGTTGAAGCGGAGCAAGGAGAAGGGACTGTGTTGCGGAGCCGGAGGAGCGCAGATGTTCAAGGAGGCCGAACCCGGCACACGGGAGGTGAACGTGGAACGGAGCGAGGAAGCGCTTGCGGCATCGCCGGATGTGATCGCTGCCGGGTGCCCGTTCTGCAACACCATGTTGACCGATGGGGTGAAGCACTTCAACAAGGAAGGTGGCGTGGTCGTGAAGGACATCGCCGAACTCGTGGCGGAGGCGGGGGACCTGTAGGCAGCGATCCCGTCCTATCGCACGTCATCCATCCGTGGTACTGGTCCCAAGCCCTACCTTGCCCGCCCGCTTGTGGAACGAACCGTGTGACCGATCATGACCGCTACCGCGCCTGCAGCCGCCTCCCTCAAATCGCTTGGACGTCTCGTCGACCTGCCTGACCATGCCCGGATCTGGGTGTATAAGGCCGCACGGGACCTGAGCCACGCGGAGCAGAACCTGGTGCGCGATCGCGGCCAGGTGTTCACCAGCACGTGGGCTGCGCACGGGTCGCCGCTCGATGCCACCGTGGAAGTGCTGCACGACCGCTTCGTGGTGGTGGCCGTGGACGAGGATCAGGCCCTGGCAAGCGGCTGTAGCATCGATAAGAGCATCAGCTTCATCCACAGCCTGGAGCACGACCTCAACCTCATGCTCACCGACCGCATGGTGGTGGTGTTCGAGGCGGCGGACGGGGTCACCAGTTGCCGTTTACAGGATCTTCCCGCACTTCTGAAGGAAGGTAGGGTCACACCGGATACCTTGGTCTACGACGACCTTGTGCCCACCCTTGGCGACCTACGCACACGCTTCGCGATGCCATTGCACGCCACATGGCTGCAGCGCTACCTGGCCTGAAGGGTCCAACGGGTTTCGGGGCGTATGAGCGGTAGGGGAGCCACACCCGGCGACAACTACCTTGGAGCCTCATGAGCACCAAACGGATCCGGGCAAAGGCCGATGAACTCGTGGGATACGGATATTCCAGGCAACACCTGTACGATACCCTGGTCCTGGAGTTCCCGGATGCAACACCCGAACGGGTGGCCGGCGTGGTGCGCTATGTGCCCTCAGAGGCTGCACGTGCGGAATATGCTGCGGTCCATCAGGGGTTGCTCCTGGTCATCGGTCTTACAGCCCTGATGCATCTCGTGGATCGCTGGGCAGGAATGGCCTCCGGTGCTGACACTATTCTGTCCTTGCTCCGGGCGCTTCCGTTCGCGAGCCTGTTCCTGGGTGTCGCCTTATTCCGATGGCGTGGCGAGGTACTTCCTCTGCTTGTGGTCGTGAATGGTGCGGGTGCGCTCGGGCTCTTCGGCGATGTGGGTGAATTGATGAAAGGAGCATTGCCCTGGACCTCCCTCGTGAAGCATGGCCTCGCCCTGGCCACCGCCCTCCTCGCCTGGCACTTGTATCGCAAGGTGTTCGGCAAGGCAGAGGCGATCACGGATCCGACAGGGATCAAGCCCACGACCTACCTCTTTCCTCCGGAACCGGGCATACATCGCATCTGATGGATGATGGATCCCGTAGGGAGGTTCCAACGGGCATGTTCTTGTACGGTGTGAAGGGTTCGGCCGATCATGGGTGAAAGGATGCGAGCGTGCGAGCGATCTTCGCATCCGCTCACTTTCGCACCCTTTGGCATGGCCCGTGTGGAAAGGAAGGGGGCGTGTCTTCATCAACGGTTCAGAAAGACGGTAGTTCACGTACCTTGCCCGTGGAACTGGGAACGGAAGTGGCCTTGCTGCACCACCAGTCCGCCATCGGACAGGATCGGTGACCACATCGATCATCAGACCTCGCATTTGGCACGGAGCCTGGCGCAACACCAACACACCATGAGCCTATACGACCGCGTATTCGAGAACAACCAGCGATGGATCGAGAAGAACACGGCTTCGGATGCGGACTTCTTCGCACATCTTGCCCAAGGTCAGGAGCCGGGTATCCTGTACATCGGGTGCAGCGACAGCCGTGTAACAGCGGAGGAACTCATGGGCATGAAGCCCGGTGAGGTCTTCGTGCACCGCAACCTCGCCAACATGGTGGGGAGCAACGACCTCAACGCCTTGAGCGTGATCGAGTATGCCGTGGGTTTCCTGCACGTGAAGCATGTGGTGGTGTGCGGCCACTATTTCTGTGGTGGTGTACGTGCTGCCATGCAGGCCCAGGACCTTGGCCTGCTGAATCCGTGGTTGCGCAGCATCCGCGATGTCTACCGCTTGCACCGGCTGGAATTGGATGCCATTCGCGACGAGGGCCAGCGATACCGCCGGCTCGTGGAACTGAACGTGGAGGAGCAGTGCATCAACGTGCTTAAGACCGCTGTGGTGCAGAAGAGCTACCTCAAGGACCGCACCCCGCAGGTGCATGGCTGGGTGTTCGATATCGGTACCGGCCGGTTGATCGACCTGAGGATCGACTTCGAGGCGCGGCTTCGGGACATCCAGGCCATTTACGACCTCGGGGCATCGCGTTGAAAAGGTCCGCGTAGCCCATCAGGTTCCGATGCGGTACGTAGGACACCGGGCGGGCACCTGTTCGCGCGGTCCGCTTCAATGCATGTGCAGGTAATTGTCCTTTTCCCCACAATAATTGGGACAAGGCATACCAATGATCGTGTGCCGCACCGTGCCCACCTGGCGGTATTTCCCTTGGTCGTATTTCACCGGGACCAGATCAAATGTCGGGATACCATCGCTGGTCATGCGTTCAACGAGTGCGATGGCCTTGCAGTCCGGCGTATTCAGCATCGATTGAACGGCCACTTTCTGGAGGTCGATGCTCCAGGTCGGGTTCGCTCTGGTCACCACTTCCTTGGCAACGGTTTCGTCGATACTTGTGATCACTGGCCCGGTCCCGAAGAAGCCATCATACCGATGGAAGATCGGCCGGTCCGTGGGCAGGTGTTTGCCGGATCCATCGACCGGCCCGGCGACGGACGTGTTGTTCGTACCGTCGTTGCCGTGATAGAACCGGACGGCATTTGCAGAGGACAGCATTTCGCTCAGTGTGGTGGCGTCGAACGCCGCGACCGCCTCGATCAAGGGGTTCCCTTCGGGTGGGCATGGTTCGGCGACGGGTGCCGGTTTGAAGAGGTAGCCGACCACCGCGCCAACGGCACAGCCGCCGACGAACAGTAAGGTGGTACGGAAGGGTTTGATGTTATTGCGATCGGACATGTGATTGGATCTTGTGAACGAAATATAGGGATTTGCAGGGTCGGTCCCAATAGCGGCTGGTATGCGGCAGGGTCCTTCCGGAATGGGCGGGCAGGTACGCGGTAGGGTCCTTCGGTATTGGAAATGCGGGGCCTATTCCTTACTTTGGATCACACAACCAACGAAGGGCGGTCATCAACCTGTTCCATGGCCATCGGCGGCGTTCATACGATCGATGGTGATCCGCCTGACGGGACGAAGGTGCCTGGCCGATCGTGGGCCTGTTGGTGCCGACTGCTATTCGTTCTTTTGGCCGTCGTGCCTCGGTTCACGTCAGGGGCGGACGTAAAGGATTGGCGGATCCTGGTGGATCGGTCAGCCACCGAACTAAGAGCCGGAGACCTGGAGAAGGCGAAGGCCTACCTGGAAGAGGCATATTTGAACGCCATCGAGCTGGCCGATTCGGTCGCGATCAGCAAAGTGCTGGTGGAGCGAGCCGCCGTGCGACAGGTCGTCGGCGATCTCCAAGGCGCGTTACAGGACCTGTATGATGCCCTTCGGATCTATGATTTGATCGAGGATCCGGACGGAGCGGCGACCGTGTATAATTCCATCGGAGCACTTCATCACAATGCGGGGAATTACAAGGAGGCCATCGAGCTGTATGGGAAGAGCCTGGCCATCCGGGTCAGACGTGAACAAACAAACCAGATCGCGATCCTATACGGTAACCTGGGAAGTGCGCTGGAGGAGTTGGGAAGACCGGACAGCGCCTTGATCTATCACCGGTTGAGCCTGGCCTATCGGAAGCGTATGGGTGGTGGTGAGTGGGTGGCCATTTGTTATGCCAATCTCGGTAGTTGCCTTGCACGGATGGGACGCACGGATAGTGCGTTGTATTACCTCCATAACGCCTTGGCGACCCTCGGAAAAGGAAAGAATCCCATGTTGAAGGCCCAGACACTGGCAATGGTCGGGCAGGTGGAGGTGGATGCTCGGCGGCTCGGCCAGGGACGTGCCCATTGTGAGGAAGGGCTCCGGTTGGCGGAACGGTTGGGATACCTGAGCATTCAGAAGATGTGCCAGGAGTGCCTATACCGTGCATTCGAGGCCCAAGGCGATGCGGGAAGGGCATTGACCGCGCTGCAACGCATGCTGGTGATCCAGGACAGTCTGCTGAGCAGGGAGCGCACCAAAGGGCTTATGTCGGTGGAGATGAATTACGCTTTTGAGCGTCAGTTACTGGCAGATAGCCTGCAGCGACTGAAAGTACAGCAGGCTGCCGACCTCAAGTATCAGATGCGCATCACCCAGGAACGGTCGCAAAAAAGGGTATTCTCGGTGGGGGTCGTCTTCGCACTACTGCTGGCGATCGGTCTTTGGAGCCGACTGGATCATATGCGAAGGTCACGCAACCAGATCGATACCGAGCGTGCCAAGGGAGAACGCCTACTGCTCAACATCCTGCCGCATAGTGTGGCCGAGGAGTTGAAGGCGAGTGGACACACGGTAGCGAAGGATGTGGAGTCGGTAAGCATCCTCTTCACGGACTTCACGGACTTTGCGATCCTCAGTGAACGGATGAGCGCGAAGGAGCTGGTCGCCTTGATCGATACCTATTTCCGAGCGTTCGATCGGATCGCCCGGCAATTCGGCTTGGAGAAGATCAAGACGATCGGCGATGCGTACATGTGCGCAGGCGGGTTGCCCGAATCAAAGCCGGATAGCGCCGTGAATACCGTACGGGCGGCGCTGGCCATGCAACGGTGGGTGGGTGAACGGGCAGCGGAGCGGAGTGGTTCGAACCAAACGTATTTCAATATGCGGTGCGGGATCCACACCGGTGCGGTCGTGGCAGGGGTGGTGGGGGATTGCAAGTTTCAGTATGATGTGTGGGGAGCCACCGTGAATACCGCGGCGCGCATGGAGAGCAGTGGGGAGGTGGGTCGGGTGAATATCAGCCATGCCACGTACGAATTGGTGAAGGAACATCAGGACCTTGTCTTCACCCCACGCGGCAGGATCAGTGTCAAGGGAATGGGGGAGCTGGAGATGTGGTTCGTGGAGGAAGTACGGGCGGTTTGAAGGGGGGATACCGGCGCTATGCACATCCGGGGCGCGCTGGATGAGGTGTCCGGGTGGGGAACAGCGGGGGGGATAGTGCCCATTCTGGATCCGGATCGCTCAGGTGATGGCGAATGCCGAGGACCGGCCAGGCTACACGACGCATCGGTCTGATCACCATGGGTTGCGATGGACTGGACCAGAACCATCTTTCTTCCCTTCCTCTCCGGTATTTTCGCACCATGTCCGCTGTCTCAGCCCCTCCCTACGTCCCCAAGCACAAGATCCGCGTTGTTACCGCCGCCTCGCTCTTCGATGGGCATGATGCGGCGATAAACATCATGCGGCGCATCATCCAGGCCACCGGCGCCGAGGTGATCCACCTGGGGCACGACCGCAGTGTGGAGGACGTGGTGAACACCGCGATCCAGGAGGATGCCCACGCCATCGCCATGACCAGCTACCAGGGCGGGCACATGGAGTATTTCAAGTACATGTACGACCTGCTGAAGGAGAAGGGCGCGGGGCACATCAAGATCTTCGGCGGGGGAGGAGGGACCATCCTTCCCGAGGAGATCAAGGAGCTGGAGGCCTACGGCATCGGGCGCATCTACCACCCGGACGATGGCCGTGCCATGGGCCTACAGGGCATGATCAACGACATGCTGGAGAAGGCCGACTATGACCTGAGCGACCAGGTGAACGGCGAGGCCAAGCAACTGACCACGCACAACTGGACGGCCATCGCCAAGCTGATCAGCACGGCGGAAAACCACCCGGAGGTGTTTGCCAAGGTGGCCGACGAGATCCACAAGAAGGCCGCAGCGAACAAGGCGCCGGTCCTCGGCATCACCGGCACCGGCGGCGCGGGCAAGAGCAGCATGGTGGATGAACTGATCCGCCGTTTCATCCTGGACCAGCCCACGAAGACCATCGGCGTGATCAGCGTGGACCCCAGCAAGCGCAAGACCGGCGGCGCACTGCTGGGCGACCGCATCCGCATGAACAGCATCCGCGGCGAGCGGGTGTACATGCGCTCGTTGGCCACGCGCCAGAGCAACCTCGCGCTCAGCAAGCAGGTGAAGGAGGCCGTGCTGGTGCTGAAAGCCGCGGGCTTCGACCTGATCATCCTCGAAACGAGCGGCATCGGCCAGAGCGACACCGAGATCCTGGACCACAGCGACGTCTCGCTCTACATCATGACCCCCGAGTTCGGCGCGGCCACGCAGCTGGAGAAGATCGACATGCTCGATTTCGCCGACGTGGTGGCCATCAACAAGTTCGACAAGCGCGGTGCCCAGGACGCCCTGCGCGACGTGAAGAAGCAGTACAAGCGCAACCACCAGCTGTGGGACGCCAAGGACGAGGACCTGCCCGTGGTGGGCACCATCGCCAGCCAGTTCAACGACCCCGGCACCAACACGCTCTATGCGCGCTTGATGAAGAAGATCGCCGAGAAGACGGGCATCGCGCTCGACTCCGCCTTCCACGCGCACGACGAGATGAGCGAGAAGGTGTGGATCATACCGCCCGCGAAGAGCCGCTACCTGAGTGAGATCAGCGAGAGCAACAGGCGGTACGACGAGCAAGTCCGGCGGCAAGCTTCCATCGCTGACCAACTCTACGGACTCTATTCCGCTGTCCTGACATTCGGTGGGCCGGACTTGCTCTCAATTCCTAATTCGCTGATTGCTGATTCGAGTGCGCCCAAGAGCGAAGCCCGTGCGAATGAAGGGAATCAGGGATCAGCAATTAGAAATCTCGAAGAGAAATTCGAAGAGATAAGGAAGGACCTGGATCCCCACCTCTGGAGCATGCTGCAAGGCTGGAGCGAAGAGGAGAAGAGGTATTCCGGTGAGTTCTACACCTACACCGTGCGCGGCAAGGAGATCAAGGTGCCCAACCACAGCGAGAGCCT
>CAUJFM010000375.1 GCA_963169595.1 Bacteroidota bacterium
CCACGCCGCCGTCCATGCGCTGCATGGAGACCAGCTGCAGGTCGCTCACGCGCGGCAGGGTGGTCCGTGTGCCGGTCTCCAGCGCGGTGTGGCCCGGGTGTGAGTCGGCCACGGGCAGGAGCATGAGGCTGACCTCATCCACCAGGCCGAGGTTGAACATGGAGCCGTTGAGGTAGCCGCCGCCTTGCAGCAGCAGTGTGCGGATGGGGAAGAGCTCGGCCAGCCGTTGCATGGCGGCCGCGAGGTCCACGGTGTCCCGGCCGCAGATGAGGTAGGAGATGCGCCGGCGTTGCAGGTAGTGCAGGTAGGCGTCGGTGACCTGCTCGGAGAGCACTTCGATGAGGTGGTCGCCCTCGATGGCGTTGCCGGTCCAGCCGAGTTTGCCGCCGGGGTCGATGGCCACGGCGAAGGTGCTCGCCTGGGGATCGCCGATTAAGTGGTCGCGCGATACGGGCGCGGTGGGTGGCAGCAGTTCGGGTGCCTCGTCGGCGAAGTCCTGTTCCATGGTGACGCGGCCGCATACCCAGCCGTCGGTGGCGAAGGAGCGGTACACCGGATCGAAGCCGGCCTCGGCGGCCTGCCAGGCGCGGCTCGTGCGCCAGGGTGCGGTGAGGATCTTCCCGTTCACCGAGGAGATCATGTGCAGGATGATATGGGGGCGTGGCATGGCAGGAGTTACCAAGGGAAGTTGTCGGGATCGTTCTGGGCGTTGGTGCGCCGGTCGCTGTTGATGCCGTGGATGACGGACATGTCCACCGGTGAGAGGTCCCGGTCGAAGATGGCGAGGTTCTCCTTCATGTGGGCGATGTTGCGCGAGCGGGTAACGGCGATGAGGCCGCGCTGCATGTGCCACTTCAGGATGATCTGCGCCACACTGCGGCCGTACTTCTTCGCCAGCGTGGCCAGCACGGGGTCGTCCATGTCCTGGCCGTTGCCCAGCGGCGACCACGACTGCGCGGCGATGTCGCGGTAGAGTGTGCGGCCCACGTTCTGCATGTTGGAGAAGCTGGGGTGCACCTCGATCTGGTTGAGCACCGGCTTCACGCGGGCGTACTTCAACAGGTCGTCGATGTGGTGCATGTTGAAGTTGCTGAGGCCGATGGAGCGGATGAGGCCCTTGGCCACGTAGTCCTCCAGGATGGTCCAGGTGTCCTGGATATGGTCCTTCACGGGCCAGTGGATCAGGCACAGATCGATGTATTCGCCGCCCAGCTTCTCCAGGCTTTCGTCCAGCGACCGTTGCACCGTGCCATCGCGCATGACTTGCGGGGATACCTTGGTGGTGAGGTACACATCCTTGCGCGCGATGCCGCTGTCCTTCACTCCCTGGTACACGCCCGCCTCGTTGCCGTAGCCCTGCGCGGTATCGATCAGGCGGTAGCCCACTTCGATGGCCTCGCGCACATATTGCTCGGGCTTGTCGGTGAGGGTCCAGGTGCCGAAGCCGAGCTGGGGGATGGTGGTGCCATTGTTCAGCTGGATGAGGGGGATGCGGTCGGTGGTGGTCATGTTTCCGGTGTTGAATGGGAGAAGTGGGGAAGCGGAGGAGATCCTGTGCAGGGCCAGCAGGCCGGCCATGCCGAGCGATGACTTGATGAAGGTGCTGCGTTCCATGGTGATGGTCGGGGTGAAAGGATGGTGGTGATGAAAGGACCGGTGTGTTCTTGTTCAACGGACGGTGTAGCCGCCATCGGGCGCCACCACCTGGCCCACCATGAAGCCCGCACCGTCGCTGCACAACCAGAGCACGGCGCTGGACACTTCCTCGGCCTTGCCCATGCGGCCCAAGGGGATACCCCCGATGATAGCCGCCATGTGCTCGGGCCGGTCGGCCACGGCGTTGGATACCATGGGCGTGTCGGTGGTTCCGGGGCAGATGCAGTTGATGCGGATGCCGCGATGCGCATACTCCAACGCGCTGGCCTTGGTGAGGCCCACCACGCCATGCTTGGCCGCGGTGTACGCGCCCAGGTTCGCCGTGCCCACCAGGCCGCTCTGCGAGGAGCAGTTCACGATGGCGCCGCTCCCCTGCTCCCGCATGTGCCGCAGCTCGTGCTTCATGCAGTTCCAGATGCCCTTCAGGTTCACCGCGATGGCGCGGTCGAACTCTTCGCCGCTGGCATCGGCGGTCTCCGCGACGGTGACGTGCGTGCCGGCGTTGTTGTAGGCGTAGTCCAGCCGCCCGAAGGCCGCCACCGTCCGCTCCACCATGCGGGCCACGTCGGCCTCGCTGGTGACGTCGCAGCGGATGGCGATCGCCTGGTGGCCGGCGTCGGTCAGGGCCTTCGCCGCCCGCTGTACCTTTTCTTCGGTATGGTCGGCCAGGGCCACTTTGGCGCCGGCTTCCGCGAACGCTTTCGCCGCCGCGAACCCGATGCCCGATCCGGCGCCCGTGATCAGCGCCACCTTGCCTTGGAATTCGTTGTACATGGTCTTCGTCCTTTTGATGAGGCAAAGGTGACCGCATGGAAAGCCGCGACCGGTACGCGGATCACGGGAAGATGTAACCCGTTCACGGGGGGGGTGAAGCCGCGGATGGGCATGGATGAGCTGGTGTGCTGTCCCCTAAGAGACTGTTCCGTAAAGTGTGTCAGTCCACCTTCACCGCTCTTACCACCTTCACCGCTCTCCTCCACTTTACCTTGCACCATCCGCGAAGGCATGACCAAGTTCCTGAACGTTGACCGCGTATCCGACTACGAGCACTACGTGGGCCATGTGGGCACGCATCCGTTGGTGAGCGTGATCCCGTACGCCACGGTGTCACCGATCCGGCACAGCCGCACGAAGTTCAAGGTCTACGGCCTGTTCCTGCGGGACGACCGCTTGGAGTCGCTCACCTACGGCATGGGCCGATACGAATACGGCGAGGGCACCTTGATCGCCGTGGCCCCGGGGCAGGTGGGTGGCGTGGAGGACAACGGCGAATACTTCGAGATCCGCGGTTGGGGCCTGCTCTTCCACCCGGACGTGTTGCGCGGAACGCCGCTGGAGAACCGCATGAGCCGCTACAGCTTCTTCGATTATCATGTGAACGAGGCCCTGCACATGACGACCGGGGAACGGGCCACCATCATCAAGTGCCTGGAGCTGCTGCAGGAGGAACTGCCCCAGGCGGCACGGTTCGGCCGCAACGAGATCGTGGTGAACCTGATCGAGCTGGTGCTGAACCATTGCCGGCGTTTCCACGAGCGGCAGTTCGCCACGCGCGAGGCGGAGAACAAGGACGTGCTGGTGCGTTTCGAGGAGGCGCTGGTGGCCTACTACCGGGAAGGCAAGCAACTGAAGCAGGGCCTGCCCACGGTGAAGTATTGTTCCGACCAGGTGTTCCTCTCCACCAACTACTTCGGCGACCTGGTGAAGAAGCAGACCGGCCGCTCACCGAAGGCCTTCATCCAGGAGTTCATCATCAACAAGGCCAAGAGCGAGATGATCGCCAGCCGGTCCGTGGGCGATGCGGCGTTCAAGCTCGGCTTTGAATACCCGCAGGCCTTCAGCCGTTTCTTCAAGCTGCACACCGGGCAAACGCCGCTGGAGTTCGTGAAGGCGCAGGGTGGGTGATAGAATGGAAAATGTCCGCGAACTTCGGCCCCTCATTCCCCTACGCGCCGCTTCACCGAGTCCGTGGGGCCTGCGATCACCCGTGCGGGTGCCGTGCTGTGAACGCTGTCCCAGTCGATTGCATCGGTGCGGACCGGTTCCTTTTCTTCTTGGTCCGTGGTGCTGCAGCCGATGAAGAGTACTGCGAGGATCATCGCCGGTGGAAGCAGATCGCGCATGGTAGAAGCATACCAAGGTAGCCATGCGGGAATGATCGCGCATGCCTACCCCGCTCGCGCAGGGGCTCGGGCAGAGCAGTAGTCCTACTTTCGGTGGCCGCCCGACCGGTCCCATGCCTTCTTCTCTTCTCCTCTTGTTCGCCCCTTTGGAAGTGCTGTTCCCCATCGAGCTCAGCACGTTGCTTGCGGTGGCGTACGCCGTGCTGGTGGCGGCTTTGTGCCTCTTCATCATCGTGGATAGCCGGACGCCGAGCAAAGCGCTGGCCTATGTGCTGCTCGTGGTGGCATTGCCGTTGGTGGGTGCCATCTTCTACCTGTCGGTGGGGATCAACTACCGCAAGCGCAAGATCTACCGCAAGAAGCTCGACATCGATGAACGCACCTACCCGGAGCTGTTGCAGAGAGCCATCGGATACACGCAGCAGGTGCGGGCCCAACAGGGCGCGGAGCTCGCGCACTTCGCACCCCTCGCACAGCAACTCGCAGGTGTGTGCCTGCTGTCGCAAGGCAACCGGACGCACCTGTTGTGCAACGGCGAATCGAAGTTCCCCGAGGTGCTTGCCGCGCTCGAGGCCGCGCAGCACCACATCCACCTCGAGTACTACATCTTCAACGACGATGGCATCGGACGGCGGATCGCCGATGTGCTGATGCGCAAGGCGCGTGAAGGGGTGCAGGTCCGGTTCATCTACGACGACTACGGAAGTGCTTCCCTCCGCAGGGGCTTGGGGAAGGAGCTGCTGGCTGCGGGCGTGGAGGCTTTCCCCTTCCGCAAGATCCTGCTGCTCTTCCTGGCCAATGGCATGAACTACCGCAACCACCGCAAGATCATCGTGGTGGACGGCCGCGTGGGCTTCGTGGGCGGCATCAACGTGAGCGACAAGTACATCAATGCGAACGGGCCGGGGCTCTATTGGCGCGATGAGCACCTGCGGATCGACGGACCTGCCGTGCTCAGCCTGCAGCACATTTTCCTTACTGACTGGAACTTCTGTTCAGGGCTGCGCATCGCCTTCAACGAAGCCCACTTCCCGCTGTCGGTGGACGCGATGCCCGGCGAAGTGGTGCAGGTGGTGAGCAGCGGTCCCGATTCCGATCATCCGGACATCCTGTACGCGCTGGTGCAGGCCATCCTGCTCTCCCGCTCGCACATCCGCCTCACCACGCCCTACTTCATCCCCGACAAGAGCCTGCTCGATGCCTTGTGCATCGCCGCGCGCAGCGGTGTCACCGTGGACCTGCTGGTGCCCGGCATCTCCGACTCGTGGATCGTGAACACCACCTCGCGGTCGTACTACAGTGAGCTGTTGGCGGTCGGGGTGCGGATCCATGCCTACCGCAAAGGCTTCGTGCATGCCAAGACCGCCGTGTTCGACGGCCGCGTGGCCATGGTGGGCACGGCCAATCTCGACCACCGCAGCTTCGACCTGAACTTCGAGGTGAACGCCTTCGTGTACCACGCCGCCCAGGCGGCGGAACTGGCGGCGGAGTTCGATCGCGACCTGCAGGATGCCGACCTGATCGATCCTGAACAATGGGCCAAGCGCCCGGTCGCCCAACGTATTGCGGAGCGGATCCTGCACCTCTTCGGTGCGTTGATGTGAGGGGCTCGGGGAGTGATCCAGCGAATGGCGGGCAGCCACTACTTTGGTTGCCGCTCCATGCACGCCCACCTTCCCTTCCTCCTCGCCCTGGTGGCAGCCATCGTGCTGCTGCATCTGCTCGCCAACAAGCTGCGCGTGGCCTATCCCATCCTGCTGGTATTGGCCGGACTGCTTGTGGCCTTCGTGCCCGGTCTGCCGCGCCTACACGTGGATCCCGAGCTGATCTTCTTCATCTTCCTGCCCCCTCTCTTGTTCGAGGCCGCATGGTCCATCTCCTACAAGGAGCTGCGGCGATGGTACCGCATCATTTGCAGCTTCGCCTTTCTCGTGGTCTTCTTTTCGGCCATGGCCGTGGCGCTGGTCGCCGATCAGCTGATCCCGGGCTTCACGTTGGCGTTGGGCTTTCTGCTGGGCGGTATCGTGGCGCCGCCCGATGCAGTGAGCGTGGGCGCGCTCACCCGCTTCGTACGCATACCCCGCTCCACCAGGGCCGTCCTGGAAGGGGAGAGCTTGCTGAATGACGCATCCGCGCTGATCATCTTCCGCTTCGCGCTCATCGCCGTGGGCACCGGCCGGTTCATTTGGCAGGATGCCGCCGTGGACCTCGCCTGGATGGTGGCCTGTGGCGCGGGCATCGGGCTCCTGTCAGGCTGGCTCTTCGTGCAACTGCACCGGCGGCTGCCCACGGATGCCACTTCGGACATCGCGCTCACCGTGATCGAACCCTATTGCATGTACTGGGCGGCAGAACAGGTGCATAGCTCCGGCGTGTTGGCCGTGGTGATCGGCGGCCTGTTCATGGCGAACCGCCGACTGCTCTTCCTCAACAGCAGCAGCCGCGTAAAAGGCCATAGCGTATGGGAGAGCTTCATGTTCATCCTCAACGGGCTGGTCTTCCTCATCATCGGTCTGCAGCTGCCCGACATCGTGGATGGTCTGCGCGCGGCAGGCATCCCCCTGTCCGATGCCATCACATATAGCCTGTTGGTGACCGGGGTGCTCATTGCCGCGCGCATCATCAGCGCATACGCGGCCATGGCCGCCACCTTGCTCTTCCGGCCCCAGGTGGCCCCGCGCGGGCGCACACCGAGGGACCGCTGGCTGCTGCCCCTGCTCTTGGGCTGGACGGGCATGCGCGGCGTGGTCTCCTTGGCCGCAGCTTTGTCCGTGCCCCTCGCGCTGGAAGATGGCACCGCCTTCCCGCATCGCAGCCTCATCCTCTTCATCACCTTCGTGGTGATCCTGCTCACCCTGGTGATGCAGGGGCTCACGCTGCCCTATCTCATCGGACGCAGCAAGCTGTTCGACATCGTGTCGCAGGAAGAACCGGAGGAAGACGTGCTGCATCGCGTGCGACAAAGCGCGCATGAGCACGCCCTCGGCTTCCTACAGGAAAAGACGCGCGCCGGAAGCCATCCGCAGGCGGCCTACCTAGTCGAGCACTTGCAGAAGAAAGTCGCTGCAGGCACCTTCGATCCACGGAACTCGCACACACGGGCGCTCATGATCGAACTGCTCGAGCAGCAGCGCCAGCACCTGGTGGAGATCAACCGCGACCCAAGCATCGACGAGGAGCTCATCCACCAGGAGATCTACCTGATCGATCTGGAAGAGGAGCGGTTAAGGTTGTACGAGAAATAGCAGCGAGGGCGCAAGGCATCACCTCCCCACCACCATCTTCACCGTCGCCTTCCTCTCCCCCTTCGTGACTTTCACCAGGTAGTTCCCGGCGGCTTTGCCGCGCAGGTCGATCGGCAGTTGGTGCGTGCCCGCAGTGTAGCGGCCGTTGAAGAGGGTATCGAGCTGATGGCCCAGGGTGTCGTAGAGCACGCCCGAGAGCCGGCCTGCTTCCGTGGTGCGCACGACAAGCGTGGCCTGGTCGGCGCCGGGATCCTGCACGAGCTGGACGCTGAAGGATGCATCGACATGCTCGTTGATCGCGTTGGGCGGCGTCCAGGTGTCGGTGCCGTCGGTGAGCCAATCGAGGCTGAAGCGCGCGAAGCTGAGCTGGTACGCTTCGTATTCGCCGTTCTCGTAGAAGCAGCCGATGGTGCCATCGTCCAGCACGGCCAGGCTGGAGTAGGCCGAGAGACCGGGATGCAAGGTCTTCACCACCGGCCAGGTATCGCCTTCGTCGTAGCTGAGGAAGATGCTGAGGTTCTGGCGCGTGGTGGGGTGCGCGGGGATGGAGAAGAGCAGGCGGCTGGTGTCGTAGCCGTCGAGCACGGAGGTGTAGCGCAGGATCTCGCCGTTCACGAAGGGGTCAATGAGCTCGGCCTGGAAGGTGGGCGAGCTCCAGGAGTCGCCACCGTCCGAGGAGCGCACGATGCGGCGCAGGTTCGGGGTTTGGTTGCGGATGTTCATCATGAGGTCGCCGTTGTCGAGCTCCACGAGCTTGGCCTCGTCGCCCACGCTGGAGGCCACGGCCGGTTTGTAGTTCCACGTATTGCCGCCATCGTCGCTGTAGATCATGAAGTTGCTGATCGCGCTGCCGGAGTTCTGCCGCACCCCGATGGCGCCCACGATGCGACCGCTGCGTAGCTGGTGGATGTTGCCGGAGGCGAGCCAGGCCGCGTACCAGGTGGGCGCGTAGATCTCGCTGGTATGCTCCACCGGCGCGCTCCAGGTAACGCCGTTGTCCTGGCTGCGGCACACCTGGAAGCGTATGGGCACGGTGGGCGTGGAAGCGAACAATCCGGTATGCGAGGCGAACAGGCAGAGCAGATCGCCGCTGTTGCGGTCCAGCACGAGGGCCGGGTCGCTGGCGCCATTGGTTCCGAGGTCGGCGATGGTGAGCGCGGGCGACCAGGTCTCGCCGCCATCGGTGCTGCGGCGCACCACCACATCGATGTTGCCGGGCAGGTCGCCTGGGCCGTTGATGCGTGCATCCGCGGCCACCACCAGCGAGCCATCGGCCGCGCGCACCACAGCGGGGATGCGGTAGTTGGCCGAGCCGAAGTCGCCGCCGGAGAAGAGCGTCTTGTACTCCAGCAGGATCAGGCGTTCGTCAGCGTTCGATACCACATCAGGAGCATGGTTCTGACCGCTCACGGTGATGGAGACCAGTTCGCCCTTGATCACATGGCCCTCCTGCGCCGTGCCGGAAACATCGCACGCGATCCAGAAATGGTTGTTGCCTTCGGTCAGCATGTGCGCACCCGTGGCCACGATGGTACCCGACTGCACGGTGGCCGTGGCGAAGACCGCTGTGGTCGTGTCGAGACGCGGGTTCGCACCCGTCGCGTAGATCTTCAGGTCCTGCAGGTCGGCCAGGTCCGTGGTGCCGTTCAGGTTGAAGGCGATCTCCGAGAGGCTGAGCGGTGAGTCGCTTCCGCTGGTGGTGATGCGCACGCCGATCACGCGTTCGCCGGGTTCACCTCGGCCGGCGGGCGTGTTGGTGGAAAGGAGCGTGCTGCCGGTGTAGGTCATGGGCGTTACAGCCTGCACGGTGGTGGCGCCGCCGAACAAGGTGCCCGTATGCACGCCGGTGTTCTCGCTCACGGTGGTGCCGGTCACGTTCTCGAAATCCCAAGCGGCGATCAGTCCGGGTTCGGTGCCTGTCACTACCGCGGTCATGTCGGCCAGGACCTCCGCAGCGCTCAAGGGGTTCTGCCAGATGCGCACGTCGTCGATCAACGCGTTCATGAAGACGGTTTGCGCAATGGAGGTGCCCAGGATCAAGGGCACATTGTTGCTGAAGTCCTCGGTGCCGATGGCCCCGGAGGTGACCGTGTTCTCCTGCGTACCGTCCACGAGGATGCTGGCCGTGCCGTTGATCGCATCCACCACCATGGCCACATGATGCCAGGCTCCATCGGTGATGGATGTGGTGCCGTACGGCGGGCCTGCATTGGTGTTCGTGGTGCTGCGCAGGTTCATGCCGAAGGCACCTGGACCGTTCTGGGTGATCAGCTCATAGCCCGCACCGGCGCCGGCGGCGCGTTTGCTCATGATGCGGTAGGCATCGGTGCTCTGGCTGGTCTTCACCCAAAGTGTCACCGTGAAACTCTCGCCGGGATCGATGTCCAGGGCCGGGTCGTCGGCCACTTCCATGCGGTCGTCCACGCCATCGAGGCTCAGTGCCATGCCGTTCTGCGCGTTGGTGAGGTGGGCGAACACGATGAAGCAGAACAGGAACAGCGGTGTGCGGGAGGTGCGGCGTGTCATGGCGGTATGGAACTGGTGGCTGTGACCGGTCGACAGAACGCTTCGGAAAGGTATCGCGGGGACGGCAAGATCGGTGCGTACAACCGGACTGCGGACCGGGAGTTGGCTCGGTAACATTACCCGCCCTGCGCTACATCGCCCATACCATGACCGACAAGAACGCCGTCAAGATCTTCGAGGAGAAGCAGGTGCGCACCGTGTGGGATGGTGAGCAGGAGAAATGGTATTTCTCCATCATCGACGTGATCGCCGCGCTTACCGGCAACGAGCGCCCAAGGAAGTATTGGAACGACCTGAAGACCAAGCTCCTACGGGAAGGAAGTCAGTTGTCCGATAAAATCGGACAACTGAAAATGAGGTCGTCCGATGGTAAGTGGTACACCACGGATGTAGCCGATACCGAACAACTCTTCCGCCTGATCCAGTCCATCCCTTCACCCAAGGCCGAACCCTTCAAGATCTGGTTGGCACAAGTGGCATCGGAGCGGCTCGATGAGATGCAGGACCCGGAGCTGACCATCGATCGCGCGTTGGAGCAATACCTGCGCCTGGGCTACTCGGAGAACTGGATCGATCAACGGTTGAAGAGCATCGAGATCCGCAAGGAACTCACCGACGAGTGGAAAAGGCGCGGCATGAAAGAAGGCATGCACTTCGCCTAGCTTGCCCCGGCCTCCGAGCCGGGGCTCACGGACATCATCACCAAAGCGTGGAGCGGGAACACCACCAAGGAGTACAAGGTGTTGAAGGGCTTGAAGAAGGAGAACCTGCGCGACAACCCTTCGGCGGGCTCAGGGCAGCACAGCCAACACGGAGCTGATCCTGAACATGCTGGCGGA
>CAUJFM010000376.1 GCA_963169595.1 Bacteroidota bacterium
AGCTCCCGGTTGGTCTGTTCCAGCTTCGATTTGGCGGCGTGGAGCTGTTCGGTGCGCAGGCGGCTTTCATGCAGCAGTCGGTTGCTCACCCCGGCGAGCCAGGCGATGAGCACGGCCATCAGGCAGGCGGCCACCAGCAGGAACTGGGCCTCGGTCCAACGGTCGGAGAGCGTGTCGGTGTAGGTCAGCAGCCCGCGCTCCTGGATGGCCCGTGCAGTGCGGTCCACCACTTTCTGGGCGCGTTGCACCATGATCTGGAACACGGCCCCGGTGGACCGGCTTTCGCTCCACGGTCCTTTCGCGCCCATGGCCTCGCGGTGCAGCGAATCGGCCAGTTGCAGGGTGGGGTTCAGCTTCCCGGGCAGTTCGTCCATCCCCGGCACTTCCGGGTAGTCCTTCACCAGTTGGGCGATGCGCTGCTCGACCCGTTCCAGTTGGGCCGTCCAGCGGTATTCGCGCACGCTGAGGTCCACGCGATGGATCAAGCCCAGCTCGTGGAGGTCGTCGTTGAGCTTCGCCAGGTCCTCCAGCAGTTCAAGCTCGTGCGCGATGCGCTGCTGCAACGAGCGTGCCTGCGAGATCACGGTGACCCCGTAGGCGATGAATCCGAAGGCGAGAAGGGCGGCCAGGAAAGGCCACTTGCGGGCGGTGGAGTGGATGAAGCGGCGCATGATGACCGGCCTTGTACGCAGCGCCGGGCCAACGGTTGCACGCGCTTATGGGGTGGAGCCGGCCCGGACCCGTGACTCGAAGGCCCGGAGCAGCTGTTGGATGCGGGTATCCGAGGTGGCCACCAGCTCGTCGTGCAGCCGCTTGGCGTTGGCCCGGCCCATGCCCCGCACTGCCGGCACGGCATCGCCCCCCTGGCGCAGCAGGCCCATGTGGATGCCGCCCATGGCGGTGGTGCGGTTCCCGGTATGGGTCAGTTCGCTCACCACCACCCGGCACTCGCCCGGATGGGTGCGGATGGTCACCCGGTATTGCACCACGCCCATGGTCTCCTCCCGCCCGGTGAGCATCTCGGACCGGAAGTTCATGCGTGCGGTGCCCTCCAGCAGGCCTGAACCGCGCTCCGTGCGCAGCAGCTTGGCCCCCGGCTCCTTGCCAAAGGTCCAGGTCCAGGCCTCGCTGGCCTTGTCGAACAGCTGCACACCGTTGAGCCCCACCGCGATGGACCGGTCGTAGGTGATCGCGGTGGCCTGCTGGACAGGGGCCCAGGCCGCACACACCCCCAGCAGGGGCAGCAACAGAAGTGCGAGCGAACGCCGGAGCATGGTGCGCAAGTTAGTCCCCTCCGGATGCTCGACGAAGGGTTTACCTTTGGCGCAAGTTCTTTCCAATAACAATACCAAAATGGAACGGTACAGATCGGCATCCCCGGCCGTGAAGGTGGGGGTGTTCTATGACGGCAGTTATTTCACCCACGTCAGCAACTACTACAACTACGTCCACAGCCACCGCCGCAGACTGCACATCGGTGGGTTGCACGAGTTCGTGAAGCACATGGTGGCCGAGCGGGAGGGCACGCGCCCCAGCCTCTGCCACATCATCGACGCGCACTTCTTCCGCGGCCGGTTCACGGCACGGGAGGCCAACGAGAAGCCCAACCAGCTCTACTACGACCGGGTGTTCGACGATGTGCTGATGTACAACAACGTGCAGACGCACTACCTGCCGGTGAAGGACCTGCAGGGCCGCAAGCGGGAGAAGGGGGTCGATGTGCTGATGGCCCTGGAGACCTATGAACTGTGCATGCTGAAGCGCTACGACGTGGTGGCGCTCGTGGCCAGCGATGGCGACCATGTACCGCTGGTGCGCAAGCTGCACGCCCTGGGCTGCAAGACCATGCTGCTGGGCTGGGATTTCGAGTTCACCGATCAGGAGACCGGGGAGCTGCAGACCACCAAGACCAGCACCGACCTCTGGAACGAGGTGAGCTTCCCCCTGCCCATGCACGACCTCATCGACGAGGGCCTGAAGGAGGATGACGAGGTGATCCGCGACCTCTTCGTGGTGCGCGACACGGTGCGTGACACGGAAGGGGAGGGCGCCGACCGGCCCGCTCCGGTGCTGGTGGATGATGAGCGCCACCGCAGCACCGTCATGAGCCTGATGAACGGCTACGGCTTCATCCGCTACCCGGACAACAACCTGTTCTTCCGCTACGACGACCTGCAGGAGGTGACCTTCGATCAGCTGCGGGTGAACGACGAGGTGGAGTTCAACGTGGCCGTGAACAACAAGGGCCAGCGCGTGGCGCGGAACATCATCCGCGTGGCCGAGATCTAACGGGCGTCGTCGGCGGGCAGTGCAAGCGTGAAGCAACAGCCCTTGCCGGGCCCTTCGCTGGCCACATCCAGCGTGCCGTGGTGGGCCTCCGCCCATTGGCGGGCCCTGGCCAGTGTGCTGCGTCCCTGGGGTTCCCCGTCCGTGCTGCGGCTTTCCAGCCAGGCATAACGCACAAAGGCCTGTTGCAGGTCCGAGGCGGACATGCCCACGCCGGGGTCCATCACCGTGAGGATGATCCGGTCACGATCGCGCCGCAGCACCACCGTGATGGGCGACGCCTTGGGCGAGAACTTGGAGGCATTGGTCAACAGGGCGTTCACCAGCTCCTTCAGCCAGTGCTTGTCGCCGTGCACCACCATTCCGGCGGGCAGGTCCAGGTCAAGGCGTTGTTCCTTGCGTTGCAGGCGGTGCCCGATGTCGGTGGCGGCCTGGTGCACCAGCTCGGCCATGTCCACGGGGTGCATGGCGGAAAGGCGCGGAAGCCGGTCCACGGCGAGGTCGTCCAGCAGGTCCTCGGTGGAGCGCATGGCCCGGAAATACTGCTGCTCGGCGAAGGTGAGGAGCTCCTCGTTGTCCGCATCCGCCGTGGAGCGCAGTTGCAGGATCACCTGCTGGATGGCCGCGAGCCGGTTGCGCAGGTCGTGCGCGAAGTGATGCAGGCGTTCGGCCTGCGAGGGATCGGCCGGCGTGGGACGGTGGGCCATGACCGGTCTACTGATGCTGGCGTGCGAAGCGCTGGAGCATGTCCTCCAGGCTGTCCGAATTGATCGGCTTGGCCAGGTACTGGCAATCCTTCAGGCGGTGGATGGCCTCGATGATCTCGGGCTTGGTGCTGGCCGTGAGGAAGATGATGGGGATGGGGTCGTTGGCATGCAGCTCCTGCGCGAGCTCCAGGCCGTTCTTCTCCCCCTTCAGGTAGATGTCCATGATGATGAGGTCCGGCCGTTCACGGGCCAGGATCTCCTCGGCCTCGGCCGAACTGCGCGCGGTGCCGATGACGTCGAATCCCATCCGCTCCAGCTGCAGGCGGTAGCCGAAGGAGATGATCGTTTCGTCCTCGATGATCAGGATCTTGCTCATGGTGGGTGTGGGCGGTGGTGGGTTCAGAGGCCTCGGGCCTTGGCGTGGTCGGAAAGCACCCGTTCGAAGCTATCCACGGTGAGGGCCTTTTCAACATAACCGATCACGGAGCGGAAGCTGAGGGCGCGTTCCAGGTCGCTGGGCCGGTTGCTGCTGCTGAACATGATCACGGAGGTGACCTCGTTGGGGAGCAGGCGCTCGCTCTCGCAGGTGGCCAGGAACTCGAAGCCGTTCACCGCGGGCATGTTGATGTCCACGAACATGATGTCCGGCAGGTCATGCCCGCTGCGCAGGTGGGCCAGTGCGGCCTCGGCGGCGGTGTAACAGGTGATGCGGCCCTTGAAACCGGCCTTCTTCAGGACCAGCCGGGTGACGAAGTTGCAATCGTCCTCATCGTCCACGAGCAGGATGTGGCCGACGGCGTTGATGGTGAGGGTCTGCTGGTCCATGGTGCAGGGGCTGCAACGGCGAGCGCGCACCAAAGGTTGCGTTCACGGGGTGGTCCGTCACCGCAGTTCGCTGTCCAGCCGGGCCAGGGCATCGGGTGCGCCCAGCAGGTACAGCACATCGTCCGTGAGGATGCGGACGCTGCCGTTCACGTTGGTGATGTAGCGTCCGTCGCGCCGGATGGCCAGCACCGTGGCGCCATAGCGTTCGCGGATGCCCGACTCACCCAGGGTGCGGCCCACCACCTTGCCGCGTCCCATGGTCACCGTGAGGGTCACGATCTCCATGTCCTTCTGCGGGGCCTCCGCCGGTTTGCCCGCACGGACCTTGTTGGCCGTACGGCCGGTGAGCACCCCGTAGTGGTCGCTTCGGCAGTTGGCCACCAGTTCCTTGATGCGGTCCTCGGGAACGAGGTACTTCCGCAGCAGCCGGTGGAAGATCTGGATGCTCGTCTCGAATTCCTCCGGGATCACCTCGTTGGCACCGGCGGCATAGAGCTCCTCGGCCTCGCGCACATAGCGGATGCGGGCGATGATGTGCACGGTGGCGCTGTGGGCCCGCACGTTGGCCACGATGCGTTTTGCCCCCTCGCTCACGGCCACCACCACGGCACGCGCCCGTTCCACGTGGGCCACCTCCAGCAGGTGCGGATTGGCGGCATCGCCCACCAGCACCTTCAGGCCGCGCGCTTGGGCCTTGTGGGCCAGGTCGGGGTCCTCCTCGATCACCAGGCACTCGATCTGCGCGTTCATGGCCGCGCTGGCCACGTTCCGTCCGTTCAGCCCGTAGCCGATGATCACCACATGGTCGCGTAGCACTTTGGACAGCTCGCGGTCCTGACCCTTGCGCATCTCCTCCAGTCGGTACATGCGGCGCACCACCTTGCGCGGCAGGAACAGGAGGATGGCCTTGCGGGTGATGGCCTCCGCATACTCGAGCATGAAGGGCGTGGCGGCCATGCTCAGGATGGCCACGGCGAGGAAGAGCTGGTAGTGCGCCTCGCTGAGCAGCCCGGACCGCAGGCCGGGGATGGCCAGGATGAAGCCGAATTCGCCCAGTTGGAAGAGCGCCAGTCCGCTCATGAGCGCGGTGCGGAACGGATAGCGCAGCACCAGCACGGCCACCATCGCGGCCATCACCTTCACCAGGGTCATCAGGAGCAGCAGGCCGATGATGAGGAAGGGATGCTCCAGGAAACGGGACACGTCCACCAGCATGCCGATGCTCACGAAGAAGAAGCTCATGAACAGTTCGTGGAAGGGGAGGACGATGCCCGTGGCGTGGTAGGCGTGCTCGGTCTCACTGATCACCAGTCCGGCGAAGAAGGCCCCCAGGGCCAGGGAAAGCCCCAGCGCCTGGGTGGCGAAGGCCGCGGCGAAGCAGATCACCACGATGGTGATGATGAACAGCTCGTTGCCCTTGCCCTTGATGGCCTGGTGCAGCAACCGGGGCACGATGAACCGGCCGCTGATGAAGACAAGCACCACGAGCAGGAGCATCTTGCCGCCCAGCAGCACCAGGTCGCCGGTGATGTCGCTGCTCTGCCCGGCCAGCATGGGGGTGACCAGCATCATGGGCACCACGATGATGTCCTGGAAGATGAGGATGGCCGTGGCCACGCGACCGTGCGGCGCGTTCATGCGCCCCTGTTCCTGCAGCACGCGCAGCACGATGGCCGTGCTGGACAGGGTGACGAGGAATCCGATGAAAATGGCCGGTCCCGTGGCCATGCCGAAGAGGTGGAGCGTCCCATGCACGGCACCGATGGTGAGCAGGGCCTGGAGCAGACCGCCAACGAAGACCGTGCGTCCGAGCGAGGCCAGCTTCTTGAGGCTGAACTCCATGCCGATGACAAAGAGCAGGAAGACCACCCCGATCTCCGCCATGGCCTCCACCTCCTCCACCTCCTTCACCCAGCCCAGGCCATGTGGCCCGGCGATCATGCCGGTGAGGATGAAGCCCAGGATGCCCGGAAGACGGAAGCGACGGAACAGGAAGAGGATGCCGGCCGCCAGACCGAGGATCACGATGAGCTCACCGAAGAGGGGGAAGTGCATGCCCTATTTCTTGAACACGAGCCACACGGCCAGCACCAGCAGCACCGCGGCCAGGGCGTGGTTCCAGCGCAGCACTTCGTTGCGGAAGGCGACGAGCGAGAAGGCGGTGAACACCACCAGCGTGATCACCTCCTGCAGCACCTTGAGCTGCACCAGGGTGAAAGGACCGCCATGGCCCTCATGGCCGATGCGGTTGGCGGGCACCTGCAGCAGGTATTCGAAGAAGGCCAGGCCCCAGCTGATGAGGATGATGCTGAAGAGCCCCAGGTTCCGCGACCATTCCATGTCCTTGAAGCGCAGGTGCCCGTACCAGGCCAGCGTCATGAAGGTATTGGAGAGGAGCAGAAGGCCGATGGTCCAGAGGGCTTTCATGGGCGTACGATGATGCGAAGGTCCGGGTCTCGCCGCCCCCCGGAGCGGCCGGGCGTATGCACCGGTCAACACCGGGCTGTCGATCGCGCCCGATGGTACGACCGACTGAAGGTCCGCGTAGTTTCGGGCCATGTTCGAGCACCGCTCCAAACCCTTGTTGAGCCCCGGTCGGTTCGCCGCTCGGCAGCTACGCTTCCTCTTCGTGGCGGCGGTCATGGTGGTCTTTTCCCTGGCGCTGGGCGTGGCCGGTTACATGGGACTGGCCGGCATGGGTTTCGTGGACGCGCTCTACAACGCCTCGATGATCCTGGGTGGCATGGGTCCGGTGGACACCTTGACCAGCGATGCGGCCAAGCTCTTCGCCTCAGCCTACGCGCTGTACAGCGGCATTGCCCTGCTGGGTACGATGGCGGTGATCCTGGCGCCGCTGGTGCACCGCATGTTGCACGCCCTGCACTTGTCGGATGAGGAGCCGGATTAACCGCTCTTCCGCGTGGTGCCCCACGTGCGGTAGTTCACCGTGATCGGGGGGCGGTCGGCGGGCACTTCGCGCAACGGTTCACAAGGCTGCAGGCTGGCGTGCAGCTCCGCAGGCAGCTGCTGGTACAGGCGGGTGCCTTCGGTCTTCCAGGCGATCATGTCGTCACTCACCGCCTTCACCACCCGCGCCGGATTGCCCACGATCACCTGGCGGGGCTCCCATACGCTGTCCGCCGGCAGGAAGCTGAGCGCGCCCACGATGCACTCGTGCCCCAGCACCACATTGTCCATGAGCACGGCGTTCATGCCCACCAGGCAGTTGCGTCCCACATGGGCTCCATGGATGATGGCGCCATGGCCGATGTGCGCACCTTCCTCCAGCCGCACGGTGACCCCGGGGACCATGTGCACGGTGCAGTTCTCCTGCACGTTGCAGCCATCGGCGATGATGATCTCCCCCCAGTCGCCCCGCAGCGCTGCACCCGGTCCGATGTACACGTCGCGCCCGATGATGACGTTGCCGGTGACCGCGGCCTGCGGGTGCACGAAGGCCGATGGATGCACCACCGGACGGTATCCGTTGAAGGCATAGAGCATGGTCGTCCGGCGAAAGTACGGCACCCCTCCGGGCGGGGCCCTGCCAGCGCCTATGTTAAGTCTGGGTTAAGTTCGTACATCCCAAACCTGACCGATCCCCTGGCCCGATACTTTTGGCCGCCGAAAACGCACCCCATGTCCCTCGAGAGCTTCCTCCAGATCTTCAAGCCGCGTGACCGTGTCTTCTTCTTCCACTTCGAGGCCTCGGCCGCGAACGTGCTGAAGATGTCGGAGGACCTCATCGCGATCATGAACACGGAACCGGGCTCCCAGCGCACCGCGCTGCTGGAGCGTCTGGAGATCGCCGAGCACGCCAACGATGACCTGACGCACACCATCTTCACGGACCTGGCGCGCAACTTCATCACCCCGATCGACCGGGAGGACATCCACTACCTGGCCACCAGCCTGGATGATGTGGCCGATTTCATCCTCGCCTCAGCCAAGAACCTGGAGCTCTTCGGAGTGGGCAAGCCGGACGAGACCTGCCGCGAGCTGGCCCGCCTGGTGAACGAGGGCTGCAAGATCGTGCAGATGGCCGTGCAGGGCCTGCGCAACATGCACAAGACCAATGCCCACGCCGAGTTCGTGGTGCAGATCAACAGCATGGAGAACGAGGCCGACGAGGTCTTCGATCGTGCCATCCAGCGCCTGTTCGCCAACGAGAAGGACCCGATCCAGCTCATCCGGATGCGCGACACCTACAGCACGCTGGAGCTGGCCACGGACAAGTGCGAGGACGTGGGCAACGTCATCGAGTCCATCATGCTGAAGTACGCCTGAGCGCATGACCCTGCTCATCGTCATCATCGCGCTGGCGTTGATATTCGACTATATCAACGGCTTCCACGACGCGGCCAACTCCATCGCCACCATCGTAAGCACCAAGGTGCTTACGCCGTTCCAGGCGGTGGTCTGGGCCGCGGCCTTCAACTTCATCGCCTACTTCATCTTCAGCGATCACCACGTGGCCAACACGGTGGCCAAGACCGTGCACGAGGAGTTCATCACCCTGCGCGTGGTGCTGGCGGGCCTCCTTGCGGCCATCACGTGGAACCTGATCACCTGGTGGTACGGCATCCCCAGCAGCTCGTCGCACACCCTCATCGGTGGTTTCGCCGGTGCGGCCCTGGCCGGGGCAGGCTTCGACCTGAGCAGCGTGAACATGGAGAAGATCGGTCTGGTGGCCGCCTTCATCTTCCTCGCTCCCCTCGTGGGCATGATCATCTCCATCTTCATCACGCTGGTGACCCTGGTGCAACGCCTCTGGCTCCGTCTGCTCCTCATCGGCGCAGCCACGGCCATCACCTCGCTGTACATCCTGAAGAACGCTGACCTGAAGATCGCCATGGCCTTGTTCGCCCTGGTGTTCATGGTCAGCTATGTGTGGGACCTCACCAGGGCACCGAGCGCCTTGCGCACGGCCAATCTGTACAAGCGCCTTCAGCTCCTGTCCTCCGCCGCGTTCAGCATCGGCCACGGTGGCAACGACGCGCAGAAGGTGATGGGCATCATCATGGTGGCCCTGGTGGCCGGTGGTGAGGCTTCCTCGCTTGATGAGATGCCGTACTGGGTGCCCCTGGCCTGCTATGGCGCCATTGGCCTGGGCACGCTAAGCGGTGGCTGGAAGATCGTGAAGACCATGGGTACCCGCATCACCAAGGTGACGCCGCTGGAAGGCGTGTGCGCCGAAAGCGCCGGTGCCATGACGCTCTATATGACCGAGCAGATGGGCATCCCGGTGAGCACCACCCACACCATCACGGGTTCCATCATCGGCGTGGGGGCCACCAAGCGCCTCAGTGCTGTGCGTTGGGGGGTCACGATGCGCCTGCTCTGGGCTTGGATCCTCACCATCCCCGTGAGCGCAGTGCTCGCGGCGCTGGCCTGGTGGGTCTGCGGCTTCTTCGGGATCTGATCGTCCTCGGGGCCTGATGGCCATCACCGATCGGGCGGCTACCTTGGTGCGCTGAACCTTCGGTCCATGTCGATCATCCTGAACGATGCCGGGCTTCACCGCCCGCTGCTCCCGCTCACTTTCACCCGTCCTGTGGGCCATCTGCGTCCGGGCATCCTGCGCCTGGGCGAGGGTTGGTACGTGCGCAGCGGACTGGCCGTGGGCTATCGCACGGAGACCTACCTGGCCGGTGCCTTCCCCGTGCCCGAGGGCGAGGTGCAGTTCGAGGTGGATGGGGGGCTGTTCCCCACGGACCAGCTGGTCTCGGCGGTGATGGACCTGCGCGCGGGCCAGGTGCTGGTGAAGGACGGTCGTGCGCTGGCCTTCTGCCTGGAGGGCCGCAGCGTGCCCGGTGAGGCGGATTGGACCGCACCGCCTGCCTACCTCACCGCAGTGCCCTTCACCGGGGAAGTCATCCGCTTCGAGCGTCCATGGCACCTGTTCCAGCACTGTGGCAAGGCCATCGAGCACGACTTTGCCCTGCTCACCGAAGGCCGCCGGTCCCAGCCGCTCAGCGCGCTGAACACCGTGGTGGGTGATCCGGACCGCATCTTCCTGGAGGAGGGTACGGTCGTGGAGGCCAGCATCCTCAACACGAAGGCCGGCCCCATCTACATCGGCAAGGGTGCGGAGGTCATGGAAGGGTGCATCATCCGCGGCCCCCTGGTGCTGGGGGACCATGCGCAGTTGAAGATGGGGGCCAAGGTGTACGGGCCCAGTGCCTTCGGTCCCGAATGCCGGATCGGCGGCGAAGTGAACAACAGCGTGGTGCTGGGCATCAGCAACAAGGGCCACGATGGCTTCCTGGGCACCAGCGTGCTGGGCGAATGGTGCATCCAGG
>CAUJFM010000377.1 GCA_963169595.1 Bacteroidota bacterium
TCCAGGCCGAAGGTGTCATTGAGGCGCTTGATGATGTCCGTGAGCCAATCGTACTCCTCGTTGGTGGGCTGGCCATCGGGGCCGGGCTGCATCCCTTTCATCTGCGTGGTGGTGGGCTCCAGTTGCAGGGTGGTGGTGAACTGGTGCTGGAGCTTGTAGCTGTCCAATTCCACTTCCGCGAGCACTTCCGTAGGCAAGGCTTTGCCATCGTTGGGCAACTTCTTGGCCAGGTGTACCAGCAGCACGTACCACTTCTCCAGCTCCACATCGGTGAAGGAGATGATCTGCGACAGGAAGCGGTACAGCCGGATGAAGTCCTTGGCGTTCGATCGGAACGCGGCTTGGGCATCGGCGTCCAGCTCTTCGCGGTAGCGCTTCACGACCCCGTTCAGGATCGGGTGCAGCTTTTCCTTGTGGTCACCCTGCTTGAAGAAGTAGTTGGCGAAGGACTCCAGGTCCTGCTTATGGACGATGCCTGGAGTTTCCACTTTGTGCAGCACATCGTACAGGGCGTTGGGGTCCGTCTCGTCCTCGGCGGCCATGAGCACGTCGCCGTAGTACTCCTGGAAATCCGCCCGCACCTGCTCGGGGTCGTTCACGAAGTCCAGCACCAGGGTGTTGTCCTTGCCGCGCATGGTGCGGTTCAGGCGGCTCAGCGTCTGCACCGTGTTGGCACCGCCCAGCTTCTTGTCCACGAACATGGTGTGCAGCAAGGGTTCGTCGAAGCCGGTCTGGTACATGTTCGCCACGATGAGCAGGCGGTATTCGGGCAGCTTCAGCGCATCGGGCACGTCCATACGACCGCCCAGCTCGTTCATGTTGGTCATCGTGTACTCGCCACCGGTCTCCGCGTCGGTCACGGTGCCGCTGAAGGCCACCAAGGCCTTGTAGGGCAGCTTCATCTCCCGCATCACCTCATCGAACTTGCGCTTGTAGCGCACGGCGTGCAGGCGGGAGCGCGTTACCAGCATGCCACGGGCACGGCCCTGGATCTCCTTCTGCGTCTGTGACACGAAGTGCTCCAGCATCACCCGTGTCTTGGTCTCTATGGCATGGTCCTGCAAGTCCACGAAGCTTGACAGCAGGCGCACCGTGCGCTTCTTCTCATACTCCTTGTCCTCCACCTCCGTGCGCTTCACCAGCTTGTAATAGCGCTTCCAGCTCATGTAGTGCTGCAGCACGTCCATGATGAAGCCCTCCTGGATGGCCTGCTCCATCGTGTAGGTGTCGAAGGCCTCCTTGCCGCCGGGGCCATCGGTGCCGAAGAGCTCCAGGGTCTTGGGCTTCGGCGTGGCGGTGTAGGCATAGAAGGAGATGTTGGCTTGCCGCCCCTTGGCCTTGATCTCGTCGGCGATCACCTCGTCCAGGTCCTTTTCGCGCTCATCCTTCTCTTCGGCCTCGTCCAGCGAGAGCGCCTTGCGCAGGTGCCGGGCCGATTCCCCGCTCTGGCTGCTGTGCGCCTCGTCGATGATCACCGCATAGGTGCGGTCCGGGTTGGCGGCCACCACCTCGCTGATCACCGGGAATTTCTGGAGCGTGGTCACGATCACGCGCTTCTTGCTCTCGATCGCATCCTTCAGGTCCTGGCTGGTCTTGTTGGGGCCGATGTAGGCCACCGCTCCCGGCGTGTTGTCAAATGCCCGGATGTTGTCCTGGATCTGCTTGTCCAGCACGCGGCGATCGGTCACCACGATCACCGAACTGAACAGGGCGTTCGCATCGCCCGGATCCCGGAAGAAGTCGGACAGCCGGTGGGCGAGCCAGGCGATGGTGTTGCTCTTGCCGGAGCCTGCCGAATGGTAAACGAGGTAGCGCCCGCCCACGCCTTCCTTGCGCACGGCGGCCACCAGCGCGCGGACGGCCCGGCGTTGGTGGTAGCGCGGGAAGATGAGCTTGCGGTGCTTTACCTCCTTCAGCCCGCGCAACTTCGGTTCGTAGATCTTTGTGCTGTCCTCCTGCGGATTGATGAAGCTCTGGATCAGCTCCATCAGCGAATCCTTGCGCAACACGTCCTCCCACAGGTAGGCGGTGGCGAAGCCATTCGGGTTCTCGTTCACCAGCGCTTTGTTGAAGGGCAGGAAGAAGGTGTCCTTGCCGGCCAGCTTGGTACACATGGCCACCTTGTCGGTGCCCAGGGCGAAGTGTACCAGGCAGCGCTCGAACTCCAGCAGTTTTTCCTTGGGGTCGCGGTCCCGGATGTATTGCTTGATGGCGTGTTCGGTATCCTGGCCGGTGAGGCTGTTCTTCAGCTCGAGGGTCACCACCGGCAGGCCGTTCACGAAGAGCACCACATCAATACTGTTCTCGTTCTTCTTGCTGTACTTTAGCTGGCGCACCACGGTCAACCGGTTCTTGCCGTAGTTGGCCAGATGTTCCGGTGAACGGTCGTGGTTGGGCTGGAAGAAGGCCATGCGGATGCGCTGGCCCAGGTACTTGCGCGGTTCGCGCAGCACCTCCAGGGTCTTGTACTTGTCCACCTCCTTGCTGATGAAGGCCAGCAGATTGCGGTCCACCTCTTCGGGATCCTTGTTCTCCGTCAGCGCCTCATAGACCTCCTGTTGGGTGTCCTTGATGAAGCCCAGCACATCGGCGGGGATCAGCGCCAGGTCCTTGTCGTACACGCCGGACTCTTGCAGGGTGTATTCCCGCAGTTCGGCGGGGAGGTCGCGGGTCAGGTACCTCACCGCGTGATCCTCGAAGTGCCATTCCGTGGTGCCTTCAGCCATTGTCTTCTTCCGTGCTTGGTTCTTCGGACTGTTCGGCAAGCTCCACGAGCGATGAGGGCAGTTCCTTCTTGGTCTGCACGACCATTGCTTGGAGCTTGGTCGCCTGCCGGACAAGATTGTCCTTGCCGGTCGTTAGTTGTTTGTGCGCCTCCAGGTACTTGGCCTTGGCCGTATCCAGATTGGCCCCCACACCCTCCAGGTTCGCCACAAACCCCACGAACTTGTCATAAAGCTTCCGGCCTTGCTCAGCAATAGCCTTGGCGTTGAGGTTGTGGGTTTCCCGCTTCCACAGTTCCTCGATCAGCTTCAACGAAGTGATGAGGATAGTCGGGCTTTGTAGCAGGATCCGCTTGCGGTAGGCATAGGCCCATAGATCCGGGTCCGCTTGAATGGCGGCCACGAAGGCCGCTTCACTGGGCACGAACATCAGCACGTAGTCCAAGCTCTTGCCATAGTCCTCATAGCCCTTTGCGCTCAACCCATCGATGTGCCCACGCACCGAAGCCACGTGCGCCGCCAGTTCTTGTGCGCGTTCTTCATCATCAACCGCTTCCGTGGCACGCACGAAGGCCGTGAGGGATACCTTGGAATCCACGATTACATGGCGCTCATCGGGGTAGATGATCAAGGCATCCGGGCGCATCTTCTTGCCTTCCAGTTCCGAACGCAAGGGCTTGCCGTCACCATCGTAGAGCTGGTGCTCCATGAAGTACTGCTCACCGGGGCGCAGTTGGGACAGCTCCAGGATGCGCTCCAAGATCATCTCGCCCCATAGGCCCTGCGTCTTGGCCTCGCCCTTCAG
>CAUJFM010000378.1 GCA_963169595.1 Bacteroidota bacterium
GGAGGCCTGGACCGTGGGCAATGCGCAGGAGGCCAACGGCGGCGGATTCTTCCCGGTGCCCGACCGTCCCACGGGCAACCGGTTCCTGATGGCCAACGACGATGCCGCGCCCTGCAACTGTGCCATGGGCGAGGTGGCCCTGACCAGCCCGGTCATCGACCTGACCGGTCGCGCGGGCATGGCCTTGCAGCTCCGGGTGTTCCACGAACAGACGCTGGGTGCGGGCCCGGCCTTCCTCGACGCGTTCGATGGCACCGAGTGGCAGGTCTTGCTGGAGATCCCCGCTGTGGAAGGCGAATGGCAGGACCTTTTCCTGGACCTGAGCGCCTATGACGGGAACCCGGGCTTCCGGTTCCGGTTCCGCTGGAGCGACGGCAATGCCTGGTCGAGCGGGATCGCGATCGATGACATCTGCCTCATGGACCGCCTGCCCTCCGACCTGTCCATCCTTCAGCTCTTCACGCACGACCCCGGTCGCAGCGCGTTCGACAGCAGCGTGCGGAGCCTTCGCTACCGCACACTGCCCGCAGAGCAGGCCGACAGTGTCACGGCTGCGGTGGAAGTGATGAACCAGGGTCAGTTACCGATCGCCGCCTTCGACCTGGCACTCACCCTGACCCAGGCGGCCGGCACCGTGCAGGCGGACCTCATCGGCCTCAGCGCGCTTGCCCCCGGCGAACGGAGGCTGGTGGTGCTGCCCACATTGCCGTTGACCGCGGAAGTGGGGCCGGTGGACCTGACCGTGCAGGCCACGGTGTCCGGCACCGATGGCGACCTCACTGACAACACGGCCACGGCGACCTTCACCCTGACGGGCGATGGCTGGGCCAACGGATATGGGGAGATGGCCTGCGACGAGGGCGCCTTCGATGGTTCGCTCGGCGGCACGGACCCGTGGGTGGTGGCCCAGCGCATGGAGATCGTGACACCAGGCAGCGTGGCCCAGGGCATCAGCGCGGTGATCGGTGGGGATGCGGCGGGCGGCCAGGTGGTGCGTGCCATCCTGTTCGATCATGAACTGGCCTTCGTGGACACCTCGACGCGCCATACCCTGACCCCCGAGGACATCCAACGCGGCGTGAACGGTGAACCGCTCTTCCTGCCGCTGGCCTCGGCCCCCAGCCTGGAGCCAGGGGATTACTTCGTGGGCTTCCAACGCCTGGAGAACGAGGTCACCACTACGCTCTCCGTGGGCACCAGCGGCAATGGTCCCTTGGGGGCATCGGTCCTGCTCACCGGCACCACCTTCGTGGTGAACTATTTGGAGCGGACGCCGATGGTGCGTCTCCATCTTTCCGCATTCGGGGTGGGCATGGAGGAAGGGACGATGGTGAAAACCTCCCCCTTGCACGTGTTCCCGAACCCGGTGGTGAACGATGTGGTGGTGACGCTCGACCTGGCGACGGGTGGTCCGGTGCGCATGGACCTTCAGGATGCGTCCGGTCGCCTTGCACAGTCCTTGTGGCAAGGCACCCTGCCCACGGGCGAACAGCGCTTCACCCTTCCGCTGGAGCGGATACCGAACGGCATTTACCTGCTCACGGTGCGGACCGGAGCGAACATCCTTACACAGCGCATCATCGTGGCCCGGTGATGAACGGTTCACGCGCTGCCGTTCCCTGCTCCACGAGGCCCGTTCCCCGGCCGGACCATAGACCCAAGCAACGGTCCACGGATCAGGCCATGTCTAATGTCCGAGTCCTGTTAACTTCGTGCCTCTCTGTTCTCTGAACTAAACCGATCATTCCATGAGCATTCGTTACGCGCTGCTGGCATCCATCCTGATGGCCAGCACAACCATGGCCCAGTGGGTGACCCACCCGGCCCGTCGTGATTTCCGCCCCGCACCCGCGCAGGCCGACAAGCAACCCGCCGCCCGCGAGGATGGCAACAACAACGACCGCGCCGGTGGCGATGTGGTCTGGTCCGAGGACTTTGCCAACGGCCTGGACGGCAACAACGGTGTTGGTCCCTGGACGGTGAGCGGCGCCGGTGGCAATATCTGGAAGCGCACCACCACGGGTCCCGTGGGTGCTTACACCGCTGCCTCGGCCCGCATCGCCTCAACGACATGGCAGAACGGCTTCATGCTGTTCAACGGTGATTCGGCGAACTGCAGCTGGGTCGGCAACACCCCGACCGCCCTGCCCACCTTCACCAACTGGGATGGCTCCCTGGAGTCGCCCGTGCTCGACCTGAGCGCCACGCCCTACGTGGAGATCGAGTTCCAGCAGCGCCTGCGCTACTGCTGCGACAATCCGCCCCACTACCTGGAGGTGAGCACCGATGGTGGCGCCACCTGGCCGTCGCGCTTCCTCACCAGTTCTGGAGTGGCCGTGAACCAGCAGACTACTACAGAGACCCGCAAGTTCAACCTGACGGCCGCCATCGCCGCCAACCCGGCCAACGTGAAGATCCGCTTCCGCCACGATGGCGATCAGGGCACTTCGCACTACCACTGGCAGATCGATGACGTGCGCATCCTTGAGCTCTATGAGTACGACATGCGCATGGTCTCCTCGGCTGTAACGACCTGGGACATCAACACCGCGATCAGCTACGACTCGATCCGCTACTCGGTCTACCCCTACAGCCAGCTCCGTCCCATCGGTCTCAACGCCACGATCCTCAACAACGGCTCGCTGGACCAGAACGATGTGGTGGTGAACTTCACCGTGGAGCGTCAGGGCGGCAGCGTGGTGCTTGACCAGGACCAGAACATTGGTACGGTGGCCGCTGGTGCGACCCAGACCGTGTTCGTGAACCCCGACTTCACGCCGCCCGCAGAGGCCGGCACCTACAACGTGACCTACGGCGTGAGCACCTCTAACGACGATAACGTGCCCACGGACAACTCCGGCACCGGTTCCTTCGGTGTGAGCGAGTTCATCTACGCCCGTGATAATGGCACGATCAGCAGCTTTGAGGATGGCAACGGTGACGGTGGCACGCTCATCCTGGGCAACACGTTCTATGTGGCCAACTCCGTGGACCTGTACAGCGTGGCCGTTGCCCTGAACAATGGCTCCGAAGTGGGCGCCGTGATCGTGGGCGAGCTCCGCAACCCCAATGAGGCCGATTTCCCGGTGATCGCCACGACACCGGAGATCGAGATCACGTCCTCCATGCTGGGCGGTACGGGCAGCAGCAACTTCACGCAGCTGATCTTCGATTCGCCTATTACGCTTGAGGCCAACCTCGACTACATGATCACGGTGAACTGCTTTGGCAACATCCGGATCGGCCTGAACGGCACGAGCGAGGCCCAGACCTCCTTCATCTACTACGTGAGCCCCACCCAGGGTGAGGACTGGTTCTTCACGACCACCACGCCGATGGTGCGCATGAACTTCAACCCCACCGTGGGCATTGAGGATGCCGACCGCAGCAACGGTGCCGGCCTGGGCCAGAACATCCCGAACCCCGCCAACAACACCACCAGCATTCCCTATGAGCTGGAGGAATCCACCAACGTGGTGCTGGAGGTGCATGATGTGAGCGGCAAGCTGGTGATGCAGGTGAACGAGGGCCGTCGTGCCCCCGGCGCCTACCGCATCAACCTGCCCCTGGAGCAACTGAACGAGGGCCTGTACTTCTATACCCTCCGCACCGACCGCAGCGCGCTCACCAAGCGCATGAGCGTGGTGCGCTAAGCGTTCCTGAACTCTTGGAAAGGGGATGTGGCAATGCCGCATCCCCTTTCTGCTTTTACTGGTCCATCCGAGCTGTAACTATATTGCAGCTACCTCACCCCTACGAACATGAACAGACACCTACCCTTGCTCGTACTTTCCCTGGGCCTGACCACCATGGCACAGGCGCAGGACCGCATCGCGGACCCCGGACACCGCGGAAAGACCGAGAAGCCCTCCAACGAACCACGCATTCCCGCCGGGCCTGCAATGCAGGGCGGAGCGCGTGTCGATCTCTGGAGCAACGACTTCTCCACTCCTGCTGATTGGGTCGTTGGCCATTCGGGCGCGACGAACATCGATTGGGCGATCGGCACCGGTCTCAGCTCGCAAGGCGGTTATCCGACACCGGCGATCCTGAGCACCACGGCCGACAACGGCTACGCCATGTACGACTCCGACGCCGGCAACAACACTTCAGGCAGCAACGAGTACGCGTACATGACGAACGCCACGCCCTTCAGCACGGCGGGCTATCCCAACGTCATCATCGAGTTCCAGACCCAGTACCGGCGCTACAACAATGAGCAGACCTTCCTCATCGTAAGCACCACCAACACGGACTGGCCCACGAACCTCAACCCCGCCACCGACATTACCGGGCTGCCCAATGTGTTCCATGTGTTCGCCCCGGGCGAACTCACCCAAGGGGTCTCCCCGGGCAATCCCACCATCCGTCGCATCAACATCTCGGCCGTGGCGGGCGACCAACCGCAGGTGTGGGTGCGGTTCCTCTTCGTCGGCATCTGGGGATACACCTGGTACGTGGATGATGTGGTGGTGCGCGAGCAGCCCGCCTATGAGCTGATCATGGAGGACGGCTTCCTGTCCCAGACCGGTGATGGCGAGGAGTATGGCCGCATCCCGGCCTCCCAGCTGAACACCACCATGCGCGTGGGTGGGAGCTTCCTCAACTTCGGCTTCGAGGACATGACCGAAGTGGGTGTGACGCTGGAGGTGCGCGATGCGTCCACCAACCTGCAGTTCAGCGCGGCCACCAGCCCGACCGCACTGGCCGCCGGCACCTCCGCCACCATGGACCAGACCGTGAGCATTCCCACGCTGAGCGATGGCCTCTACACCGGCACCTTCGTGGCCAGCTCCGCCGAGACGACCAGTGAGGAGGACCAGGCCAACAACACCTACCTCCGCAACTTCGAGGTAACACCTCTGCGCTACTCGCTCGATGGCTTGGGCAATCATCCCGATGGCTACGAGTCCACCACCTCCCTGGGCACCAACAGCTGGGAGGAGGACCCGGACGGGCTCATGATGTTCACCTACTATCCCATCCGGGAAACGATGACCGTTTACGGATTGGAGGTGGCCCTCGGATCGAGCACGGTGACCGGTGGGTTCCTCATCGCCAGCATGCACGACACGGCATCCGTGCTGGCCGACAATGTGGCCGACCTGCTGGGCGAGGGCCAGCCAACGGATATCACGGAGGAGGATATCGCCAACGGCAGCATCACCCTGCTCTTCGATGATCCGGTCCAGCTCTCTCCGGAAGGCTACTACGCCGGCATTTCCCTCTTCAGCAATACAGGTGCCGGGCACATCCGCGTGCTCGATGACCTCACCGTGCCCCAGCCCGCACTGGCCAGCCTGATCTACCTGCCCAGCGACAACACGGTCTACACGAACGGGAACGCCTTCGCCATACGCCTGCTCACCGACCCGAGCATCGGCATGGCCGAGACACGGAACGACCTGGGCGTGGTGCTGTACCCCAACCCCAGCACGGGTGTGGTGACGGTGCGCTCGAAGGAGACCGGCAGCATGTCGGTGGAGGTGATCGATGCCATGGGTCGCCTGGTGCACACCACGCGCACCGCTGGGAACGCCACGCTCGACCTGGGCCACGTGGAGCCTGGTGTCTACCTGGTGCGGCTGCGCAGCGCCAAGGGCACCAGCGTTCAGCGCCTCACGATCGAGTGATCGCGAATGGACAAAGCCCCCGCCGGTCATGATCGGCGGGGGCTTTTCTTTTTGGGAAGGCCTGACCTCAATGCCCAAGGGCCTTCTTCACCTGGCGCATCAGGGAGCTGGCGAAGATGAACTCGTTGAGCTCCTTGTTGTCGCTGGTGAGGAGGTCCTCCCGTCCGCCCTGCCACCATTTGCGGCCCTTGTGGATGAAGAGGATGTTCTCGCCCGTCTCCATCACCGAGTTCATGTCGTGCGTGATGACGATGGTGGTGGTGCCGAACTCCTCGGTGATCTCCTTGATCAGGTCGTCGATCACGATGCTCGTCTGCGGGTCGAGGCCGCTGTTGGGCTCATCGCAGAACAGGTACTTCGGGTTCATGGCGATGGCCCGCGCGATGCCCACGCGCTTCTGCATGCCACCGCTCAGCTCGGCCGGGAAGAGCCTGTCCTTGTCGACGATGTTCACCCGCTTCAGGCAGACATGGGCGCGGTCCTCCATCTCGCTCTTGGACATGGACGCGAACATCCGCAAGGGGAACATCACGTTCTCCAGCACGGTGAGGCTGTCGAACAGGGCCGCACCTTGGAAGAGCATGCCGATCTCCTGACGCACACTGCGCTTCTCGTCATCGCTCATTTCGTGGAAGGAGCGCCCTTCGTAGAGCACCCGGCCTTCCTCGGGGCGGTGCAGGCCCACGATGCACTTGGCCAGCACGCTCTTACCGGAGCCGCTCTTGCCGATGATCTGGTTCACCTTGCCCCTCTGGAAAACAGCGTTGATGTCGGTCAACACCTGGGTGTCGCCGAACCGCTTGCTGACGCCCACCACCTCGATCATATCAACAGGAGCTGGGTCAACGCGTAGTTGACGATGAGGATGACCACGTTGCTGTAGACCACCGCGCGCGTGCTGCTGATGCCCACCTCGCGGGTGCCGCCCACGGTGTAGTAACCCTGGTAGGCCGATACGGTGGCGATGATGAAGGCGAACACCACGGTCTTGATGAGGGCATAGGTGACGTGATAGGAGTTGAAGCCCATCTGGATGCCCTGCAGGTAATCGGCGGATTGCACGATGCCCGTGCCCACCCCGGCCGCATACCCCCCGAAGATGCTCAGGAACATGCTGATCATCACCAGGAAGGGGTTGAAGAGCATGGAGCCCAGGATCTTCGGCAGGATGAGGTAACCGGCGCTGTTCACCCCCATGATGTCCAGTGCGTCGATCTGCTCCTTCACCCGCATGGAGCCGATCTCGGCGGCGATGTTGGAACCCACCTTGCCGGCCAGGATCAAGGAGATGATGGTGGGGCTGAACTCCAGGATGGTGCTCTGCCGGGTGGCGAAGCCCACCACCCAGGCCTGGATCAGGGGGCTGTCGATGTTGGTCTTCGTCTGGATGGTGATCACCGCCCCCATGAAGACGCTGAGCAGCGAAACGATACCCAGGCTCTGGACGCCCAGGAGGTCCATCTCCTCCACGGTGCGCTTCCAATACAGTTTCAACTTCTCCGGTCGGCTGAACGTGTCGCGCAGCAGCAGCAGGTAACGGCCGATGTGGAAGAGGACCTTCATCCGGGTGGAGGCGACGAAAATAGGCCATCGGCGGCTGGCGCTGCGCGGTTCAGACCCACCACCGCCCTGGTTACCTTTGCGAGCTACGCATGCGCATCCGTCCCTTCCGACAGGCCCTGAAGGCCACGGTCCTCCTCCTGGTGGTCGGTGCCGCCCTGTCGTGCAGCTCCCGGCCACAGAAATACCGGAAGAAACGCGGCTGCGACTGCCCCAAATGGAACCACCGGCACGCCCCTGCACCGAACGGTGTGCATGCTAACTTGCCCGGGCGGCAAGTGGCCCCCTTCGGCCAGCCTGGCCCCCTTGGTACCGAAGCATGTTGAGCGCCCACGATCCGGACCATCTGCGCAGGCATCTGCCGCCGGCAGCCTGGCCCATCGCGCTCCAATGGCTCCAACAGCATCCGGTGCGCGTGCATGTGGTGCGGCCACGCCGTTCCAAGCTTGGCGACTACCGCAGCAGAACCGCCGGCAAGCCGCACCGCATCACGGTGAACAACGACCTGAACCCGTACGCCTTCCTGGTGACCCTGGTGCACGAGTTCGCGCACCACACGGCCTTTGAGCGGACCCGGGGCTGGAAGGACCCGCACGGGCCGGAATGGAAGGCCGAATACCAGCGGCTGATGCGGCCCTACCTGAGCCGGATGATCTTCCCGGACGATGTGCTGCACGCCCTGGAGCGCCACCTCTGCCGTCCGGCGGCCAGCAGTTGTGCGGACACCACCCTGATGCGGGTGCTGCGCCGCTACGACCCGGAGCCGCGGCCCATGCTGGAGGAATTGCCGGACCGTACGGTGTTCCGCTTCCACGACCGCCTGTTCGTGAAAGGGCCGAAACTGCGCAAACGCTTCCGCTGCCAATGCCTCAACGACCGGCGCGTCTACCTCATCGACGCGGTGGCGGAGGTGCATCTGAACGCCCCGCTCATTGTCCGTAAAGCATCTTGACCCACCTTTGGGACCCGATATGACGAACAAGCACACGTATTGCGTGATCATGGCGGGCGGCGTTGGCAGCCGCTTCTGGCCCATGAGCCGCAGCGCCTACCCGAAGCAGTTCCTGGACTTCCTGGGCCTGGGACGCACCCTGCTGCAGCAGACCTACGACCGCTTCCTGGCCATCTGCCCGCCGGAGAACATCCTGGTGGTGACCAACGACCGCTATGCTGCGATCGTGAAGGAACAGCTGCCCGCGTTGACCGATGCACAGGTGTTGGCCGAGCCATCCCGCCGCAACACGGCGCCGTGCGTGGCCTATGCGAACCACGTCATCGCCAGCCGCGACCCGGAAGCCGTCATCATTGTGGCACCGAGCGACCATCTGGTGCTGAAGGAAGAGGCCTTTCACGAGACCGTGCGGACCGCCGTGGCGCAGGCCACCGCAACGGACTGTCTGGTCACCCTCGGCATCATGCCCAGCCGGCCCGACACCGGCTACGGCTACATCCAGTTCATGGACGAGGCCGGCACGGTGCATCCCCGGGTGAAGAAAGTGCGCACCTTCACCGAAAAGCCCGACCACGCCACCGCGCTGCGCTTCCTCGAGAGCGGCGACTTCCTTTGGAACGCAGGCATCTTCATCTGGAGCCTGAAGAGCATCCAGCGTGCCTTCAAGGCGCACCTGCCCGAGATGAACAGCCTCTTTGACGGCGGCCACGACCAGTTCGGCACAGCCGGGGAGAAGGACTTCATCCGCTCCATCTACGACAGCTGCGAGAACGTCAGCATCGACTACGGCATCATGGAGAAGGCGCCCAATGTGTACACCGTGGTCAGCGACTTCGGCTGGAGCGACCTGGGTACCTGGGGCAGCCTCTACACCCACCTGCCGAAGGATGCGCACGGCAACGCGTCCGTGGGTGATCAGGTGCGGCTCTACGACTGCCAGAACACCGTGGTGCATGCCCATGACGGACGCCTCCTGGTGCTCGAAGGCCTGGAGGACCACATCGTAGTGAGCACGTCCGACGCCCTGCTGGTGTGCCGCAAGCGCGAAGAGCAGAAGATCCGCGAGATGGTGAACGACCTCACCGCCGAAGGGCTGGACCGCTACATCTGACCCTTGCCCAACGCCCCGTGCCCGCCTACGAGCTGATCACCGATCCGGAGACCCTGACCAGGGTGGTGCGGGACCTGGAGGGGGCCCCCCTGCTGGCCCTGGACACCGAGGCCAGCAGTTTCCACCGCTACCAGGAACGGGTTTGTCTGGTGCAGCTCAGCGACCGCCGCCGCAACCTGCTGATAGACCCGCTGGCGATCACGGACCTGGGGCCGTTGGGCGCACTGCTCGCCGATCCGGGCATGCAGGTGGTGATCCATGACGCGGACTACGACCTACGGATCCTGGCCAAGTACCACGGCATACGGGTGGAGAACGTGTTCGACACCCTGGTGGCCGCCGAGCTGCTGAACGAGCCGGAGATCGGGCTGGCCGCTCTGCTGCTGAAGTACCAGGGAGTCCAGGTCGACAAGAAGTTCCAAAAGGCCGACTGGAGCGAGCGCCCGTTGCCTACTCCCATGCTTGACTACGCTGCTGGTGACACCGCCCACCTCATTGCACTGCGGGATCAGCTGGAGGCCCGGCTGCGCGAGAAGGACCGGTGGACCTGGGCCGAGGAGGAGTTCGCCCTGCTCACCGATGCGCCCTTCAACCTGCCGGTGGATGAAGAGCCCACGTTCCTGAAGGTGAAGGGGGCCAAGGTGCTGAAGCCGCACCAGCTGGCCGTGCTGCGCGAAGTGCACGGGTGGCGCGAGGGCCTGGCGAAGAAGTTGGACCGCGCGCCCTTCATGGTGCTGGGCAACGAGGTGCTTATCGGCCTGGCCACGGAACCACCGTCCTCGGTGCATGAACTGGCGGCCCGGAAAGGGGTGAACGAGCGACTCGTGCAGCGGCATGGGCGCGACATCATGGAGGCCGTGCAGCGAGGCGTGGCCCTGCCCCGCGACGAGTGGCCCCGACTGCCGAAGGCCAAGCGCTGGGAACGCGACGATGACTTCGAGGACCGGGTGAAACGCCTGAAGGCGGTACGCGACAAGTTGACGGCCGAGCACGACCTGCGGCCAGGTATCGTGGCGGCCAACCAATTGCTCATGGACATCGCCCGCACCCTGCCCGGCGACCTGGATGCCCTGGCCGTGCTGCCCGGCATCCGGCGATACCAGGTGGAGCACTTCGGAAGT
>CAUJFM010000379.1 GCA_963169595.1 Bacteroidota bacterium
TGCTCCCGGACATCACCATCTCCTGGTATGGGATCCTCACCTACCTGGGTGGTCCGGATGAGACACCGGGCCGCATCCGCATCAGTGGCAGCACGCCGAACATCGGGTATGGACCGATGGAGGTCCGCGGGGTGGACCTGAACGGCTACCGGCGCTTCACCTGCGGGGTGGACACCTTCCTGGTCCAGGACCCCAATGCCCAGCAGCAGTTCACCTGTCCCAATGGGGGCACGGCGAAGCAGCTCACTACGCAACGGGTGTTCCACAAGAACGGATCGCAGATGACCTCCACCGAGCGCGTGATGCCGCAGGGGATGACCTATACCGCCACGCAGAACAACACCCGGTTCGACCAGTGGGGCATCTACAGCCTGCGCCTGCCCGAGCCGGGGGTGAGCGATCCACGCCAATGGCCCATCATCAACGAAGGCTACAAGCTGGGGTTCTGCCTGATGGACTACAACAACTGTGGGCAGTCCGTGGTGAACCACCACTGCAAGGACAACAACACCCAGTACAACGCCGGCACCACGCTCTATCCGGCCGACTTCCCGAACTACGGCCTGGGTGGTGGCTACGGGTGCAGCATGATCCGTCAGGGGATCTCCTCGGGCTATACGGACATTTACAGCGAGTACCTCGACGGCATGTGGATCGATATCCCGACCGGGACCTGCAACGGACAGTATTGGATCGTGTATGAAGTGGACCCCCTTGACCGTGTGCTGGAGTCCGATGAGGGGAACAATTACACCGCCGTGCCCTATACGCTGACACAGCAGGCCGTCACCGCACCCGTGGCCACGATCACCTGCGATGAACAGGCCTATGTATGCGAAGGGGAGCAGGTGAGGTTGCGGGCCAACGCCGGGCTGGCCTATCAGTGGAGCACCGGGGCCACGACCAATAGCATCATGGCCGGTCCGGGCACCTACACTGTGACGGTGACCACCTATTGCGGCACGGCCACCTCATCGCCGTTCACCGTGACCGAACTGGCGCAGCCTGCACCACCGGTGGTGGCGGGGGTGACCCTTTGTGAGGGCGCCGCGGCGGAGCTCGTCTCTTCCGATCCGAACAGTGTGTGGTATGATGCCCTGGGCAACCCGGTGGGCAGCGGTGCGGTGTACACCACGCCACCGATGTTCGCGAGTACCAGCTATCAGGTGGCGGGCGTGAACGACCTGCCCGGGACCGTGCTCTATGGTGGCAAGCCGGGCAACGCAGGCTCCGGTGACATGCACGCGGGGGGGCAACGCCTGGACTTCACGGCCAACAAGGCCTTCCGGCTTCGTTCGGTGAAGGTGTACGCGGGCAGTGCGGCCTGGCGGACCATTGAGCTGGTGGATGCCATCGGCGTGCTGCGCGCCACGCGATCGGCCTGGGTGCCTGCCGGCGAATCGCGGGTCACGCTCGACTTCGACATCAAGCCCGGAAAGAACTACAAGCTGGTGGTGGCCGGTACGGCCGATCTGTGGCGCAGCACCTCGGGCGTCAGTTATCCGTACACCATCGGTGATGTGGCCACCATCACCGGGTCCAGTGGAGGCGCGTCCTACTACTACTATTTCTTCGACTGGGAGGTGCACTATGGCTGGGGCAGTTGCGCCAGCGAACTGGTGAACGTTCCGGTGGAGGTGCAGATCTGCACGGGTGTGGACGAGGAGCTGCCCCTGCGCGGCTTCAACGTGTACCCCAACCCGAACGGCGGGTCCTTCACCGTGGAGCTGCACCTATTGCAGGACGCCCGTGTGGACCTGGTATTGATCGATGCGCTGGGCCGGGTGGTCCACAACGGGGTGGAGCGGGCGGGGGCCGGTCAATGGCGTCATCCGATGGCGTTGGAGGGGTCGTCACCCGGTGTCTACCAGTTGAACCTGGACCTGGCGGGCCGCCGCTTCTCGCGCCGCATCGTGGTCCAGTAACGGGACGGTGCCATGCAGCCGCTGGTGAAGCACAAGCCTTATGAGAAGTGGCGCATGGCCACCCTGGTGGGCGTGCACCTGCTCTTCGTGGCCCACTTCATCCATTGGAAGCTGAAGGGAAGGACGCTTGCACCGTTGGAGTTCAACGAGGTGCTGTACACCATCCACCAGGGCATTGTCACGGCTGGTTTCGTGCTGATGGCCCTGGTGATGGTGGCCACGCTGGTGTTGGGTCGTTTCTTCTGCTCCTGGGGCTGTCACATACTGGCCTTGCAGGATGCGGCGGGCTGGTTGATGGACAAGCTGCGGATCAAGCGGCAGCCCATCCGTTCACGCACGCTCATCTGGGTGCCGATCGCGGTGATGTTCTACCTCTTAATCTGGCCACAGTTCCTGCAAGCGTACCATGGCCTGGGCACGGAGGCCCTGCAGGTGGTCGAGGCCGGTGGAACGCGCTGGTCCTCCTTCACCACCGATGATCTATGGCGCAACCTGCCTCCGCCGGGTGTGGCGGTGTTCACCTTCTTCGTCTGCGGGTTCCTCATCGTGTACCTGCTGGGCAGCCGGGGCTTCTGCTTTCAGGCGTGTCCCTACGGCGCCTTGTTCGGTCTGGCGGACCAGTTCGCTCCCGGGCGCATCGTGCTGGCCAAGGATTGCAGCCAGTGCGGCCTCTGCACACGGGCCTGCTCATCGGACATCCTGGTGCACCGGGAACTGGCCGAGCACGGCATGGTCACCAACCCGCGCTGCCTGAAGGACCTCGATTGCGTGGCCGTTTGTCCGGAGAATGCCGTGCAGTTCGGCTTCCGCAAACCGCCGCTGTTCCGCAAGGGGCATCCCATGGGCGGTTACCAAGGCCGCTTCAGCAACAGCCTGGGCGAGGACCTCTTCCTGGCGGGTGGCTTCCTGGTGACGATGCCCATCTACCGGGGCCTGTACGATCGCGTGCCGTTCCTGCTGTCCGTGGCGTTGGCGTTGTGCACGGCCTATGTGCTCCTGCTGGGCTGGCGTTTGTTCCGGCGTGATGCCATGCAACTGCGCGGTACCATGCTGCGCATGGACCGTGCGTTGCGCCCGGCGGGAAGAGGCCTGGTCGCTTTTCTGGTCGTGCTGCTTGTCCTGCTCGGTCACAGTGCCGTGGTGCAGTACCACACGGTCCTGGGCCAGCGCATCTTCTTGAAGGCGGCGCAACGGGTGGAACAGGGCCGTGATGCGCAGGCGGCGGTGGGCGAGGCCGTGCACCATTATGAGCAGGCATTGGCCATCGGTCTGATACGCCCGGCGGACCGCCGCCAGGAGTTGGCCTCCCTGTACATCCAGCAAGGACGGACCGCCGAGGCCATGACCCTGTTGGAAGGGATCGTGGTGGAACAACCCACCCATGTGGAGGCCCGGCATCTGCTCGCCGGTTCGGCCCTGCAGCAGGGGGCACCGGCGATCGCCGCGGCGCACTGGCAGGCGATCATGGACCAGGGCAGCGAAGGCATGAGCGGCCGGTCCAGGGGCATCACCGCCGCGGCCGCGCTGGCCTATGGTCAAGCGACCGAGGGTGCCGGCTCGTTCGGGCAGGCGCGCACCATCTATCAGCGTGGACTGGAGCTGGTGCCCGGTGATGTGCCGTTGCTGATGGCGGTGGCCGCGGTGGAAAGCCGGATGGGCCTGGACGCCGCCGCGATCGCCCACTATGAGGAGGCGCTTCAACACGGTGGGGAGGGCCCCCTGCTGCACAACAACCTCGGTGCGCTCTACTTGCGCACGGGTCGCGCGGACCGGGCCCTGCCGCACTATAAGGCACTGGCCACATTGAAGCCCGATGATCCGCAGGTGCACTACACCATGGGCGTGCTCCTGGCCCGTGGGGGCGATGCGGCCCAAGCAATGGGTCATCTCACGGCGGCCTTCAGGCTTGCTCCGAACGATGAGCGTATCGCACGCGCGCTCACGCTCGTGCAGGAGCGACGTGCCATGAACGAACGATGAACCCACATCAGGCCATGATCAAGCAACATCACGCCGTGTTCCTCCTGTCATGTCTGGCCTGGTCGATCACCACGGCGCTGAGCGTACCGGGCGATCCGTGGAAGGCCCCGCCGCAGGCCGATCAGCTCACGGACCCCCTGGCCGGCGATCCCAAGGCCGTGCAGCGTGGCGGGAAGGTCTTCACTTCCCTGTGCTGGGTATGCCACGGCATGGAAGGGAGGGGCGACGGACCAACAGCCGCCTCGCTGCAGGTGAGGCCGGCCGATCTGGTGGCATCCACCGTCCAGCAGCAGAGCAATGGAGCGCTCTACTGGAAGATCGGTCATGGCCGGGGTGAGATGCCCGCGTACGAGGAGATGCTTTCCCGTGAGGACCGCTGGGCCGTGGTGCATTACCTCAGAAGCCTGGTCCCATGAAGCGCATCATACCCCTCCTTCGGTCGATGGTCATGGCCACGGTCCTGCTGGTGCTGCCCTGCCGGGCACAGCAGGAGCCCATGCGGGAGCTTGTGTCGCGCACCTTCGCCGGCACCCAGGTGATCAACGCTCAGAGCGTGGAGGTGGTGCCGCGCAAGCGGTCCTTCGGCTTCCTCATCCAGCACCGCTTCGGTGCGTTCGGCCCGAACCAACAGGCGCTGAAGCAGTTCCTGGGCCTCGACCTTCCGGCCAACATCCGCTTTGCGTTCCAATATGCTCCGATGAACGGCATGCACCTGGAGCTGGGCCGGAGCAAGAACGGCAAGGTCGTGGACCTGGGGGTGAAGGCCAGGTTGTGGAGGCAGACCGTGGAGAAGGGGATGCCGGTCTCCGTGACGGCCTGGGCCAATGTGGCGCTCATGACCGAGGACTTCCCCGCCGTGGGCGATCGCGACTTCTTTGCGGACGGGACCACCCCCTTTTCCTACGCCTTCAAGCACCGGCTGGCCTACAACGCACAGGTGATCGTGGCGAGGCGGTTCAGCGAGCACTTCGCCCTGCAGCTTGCGCCGGTGTTCATCCATCGCAACCTGGTGCCGGTGGGCGGCACCAACAGCACGCTGGCCATGCCGGTGAGCGGCCGCCTGAAGGTGAGCACGAAGGGGTCCGTGCTGTTCGAGGTGGCCCCGGTGCTGCACGGCAGGCAGCAGGCGGACCATCGCGAGCCGGTGGCGCTGGCCTTTGAGCTGGCCACGGCCGGTCATGTCTTCCAGGTGCTGCTGGCCAGCAGTCCGGAGATCCTGGAGTACCGCAACTACACCATGCCCCAGGCGCGTTATGATGAGGCGTACCTCCACCTGGGCTTCAACATCGCGCGGACCTTGTTCGTCAAACCCCGGAAGCCCCGCCCATGAACACCCGCAGGACCGCATGGACCGTGATCGTGGCCGCCCTGGTGCTCGTGGGCGGTTGTGCAAAGGATGAAGGCCCCCGCTACGTGCCCCTGCCCAGGCCGGCCGATCCCACGCAACCCATGGACACGGTGCACTTCAGTTCGGAGGTGCTGCCCATTTTCGAGGCCCATTGCTGGGTGTGCCATCCACCCATGGGCAATGGCATGGACCTGTCGCCGACCAACGCCTACAACGAACTGGTGAACGTGACCAGCGCCAATTGGGCACCGGCCATGCGGGTGGTACCGGGTGATCCGGAGGCCTCCGTGCTGTGGAACAAGGTGACCTTCTCGGAAGTGTATGGACTGGGCATGCCGCCAAGCGGTGCCGCGTTGACCATGCAGGACCTGGAGACCATCCGCACCTGGATCGAACAGGGCGCGATGAACAACTGATGGAGCGGCCGGACGGGGTGGCGGGACGGTTCCGCGGAGCGTGCCGTTCAGTTCCGCAGTGGCCTGCTGGTGCGGCCTCCGGTCAGCAGGGCCTCCAGGCCCTTCGCGTCCAACAGGCGCAATTCCCGGCCCACGGCCTTGGTCAGCTTCCTGCGTTGCAGCACGGTCAGCGCCCGGATGGTGCTCTCGTAAGTGGCCCCGGCATAGTCCGCCAGGTCGTGGCGTGATGGCGTGAAGGCCAGCAGGGTCCGGTCATCCTTGTCGTAACCGAAACAGCGGGCCGTGGCGAGCAGGGCCTTGGCCACCCGTTGTTCCACGCTCAGGTTCAGCATGGCCTTCGCCTGGGCCTCGCTGCTGCGCAGCTCCTCGGCCAGGAAGAGCATGAAGTGGAAGCCCAGTGCAGGGTTCGCTTTCAGCGCATCGAGGAAGAGCGGCATGGGCACCGCATCCACTGTGGAGTCCTCCAGGGCCGTGGCGCTCACGGTATAGGTGAAGTCCTCGCCGATGCCGCGGTGCCCGAGCACCTGTCCGTCGCGCGCGAAGCGCAGGATGCGTGCCGATCCCGGTCCGAAGGTGCTGAACACCTTGGCCTTCCCCTTGCGGACGATGTAGAGCTGATCGGCGGGCGTCCCTTCCTCAAAGATCACCTCGCCAGCCGCGAAGTGGTGTGTGATGCAGCTTTCCTTGATGCGTTTCCTCCAGTCGGCACGGGCGTGCTTGGTGATCAGTTCGGCCAGGGTGTCCGGCAGCCGTATCGGGTCCATGGCCGCGAAAGTACCGGGGGTCAACCCTTCAGACTGAAGGTGCCCAGTTCAAGCCCGAGGCCCATGGAAACGTCGTACACACTGGTGTTCTCCAGGAGCTTGCGCAGCCGCTCCCGCACGTCCTTGAACTGGTTGTGCAGCGGACAGGGCTTCTTGTCGTTGCAGCGCGGAAGTCCCAGCGCACAGCCGGTGTACACGTCATCGCCGTCGATGCTCTTCACGATGGCGCTCAGGGGCAGCTTGCGGGCCCGTGCCTCGGTGAGGGTGAACCCGCCACCGGGTCCCTTCATGGAACCGAGGTGACCGTCGCGCACGAGCTTCTGGAGCACCTTGGCCGTGAACGCCTCGGGGGCACCGATGGCGGCCGCGATGTCCTTGACGGTGGCGCGTTCATCGGCGGCGGTGGCACCGGCAATGTGGAGGGTGGCGCGAATGGCATACTCGCAGGCCTTGGAGAACATGGGTAGGAATGGGCTGCGAAGGTATCCTGTGCGCACCAACTCAGCGCGCCACCGTGCGCGTGGCGGGTCGGCGCACAGCGCCCAGGAGCAGCAGGGCCACGCCGGCCGGCATCAGGCCCGAGGCGATGACCAGGTGCAGGTAGTGGCCGGGGATCATCCCCCAGCCCGCCCAGAAGAAGGTGCCCTGCACGAAGAGGAGCAGTTCGGAAAGCACGATGCCGGCCACCAGCAGTCCCAGTCCGATCCGGTCCATGGGGCGGTGGGTGTCCATCCAGCCCTGCACCAATGCATAGGCCAGCAGCAGGGCGGTCATGGTGCCCAGCGTGTTCATGTGGATGAAGCCCATCACGTAGTGACGGATGGTGAGGGCCATGACCGCCACCTGGGGCACGGCCACGGAAGCCTGCACCAGCACCTTGAGGGCCATGCTCACCAAGGCCAGGCCGATAAGCACTTTGGCGGCGGGGGGGAAGCGGTCGCGCGTAACGGGTTGCAGGCGCTGCAGCAGCCGCAGGGTGCGCCACGCGGCCCAGACCTGCAGCACCACGGCCACGGATACCGTGGCGAACACACCGGGGTGCGGTTCGCTCCAGGCAATGGCCAGCGCATAGGTGAAGATGGCCGACAGCACCCACAAGGCCAGGGTGAGCGGATCGATCCGCAGGTCGAAGCCCTGGCGCTCAGCCCAGCGCACCCCGAGCGCCATGGCCGCGAACCAGAACCAGCCGTTGAACTGGAAGTGCAGGAAGAACTGCACCGCCCAGTAGTAGATCTCCTTACCCTGGTTGCCAGTGGCGATGATGGGGCCGATGGCGAGGATGCCCACGGTGGACAACACGAAGAAGCCGATGGCCCACCGGACCAGGCGACCACTGCCGGCCGCGGGCCATTCCCCACTGGTGCGCCACACCATGGCCAGCACCACGTAGGCCAGTGCCAGGTGCACGGTGGAGGCGGTGATGGAGACCGCGCCGTAGCTCTGGGCAGGGAAGCTGAGCAGCATGGCCACCACGGCCGCTTGCAGGCCGATGAAGAGGTTGCGCGAACGTCGGGTGAGCCCGCCTCGCCCACCATCGTGCAGCAGGGCCACCACCACGCCCAGGAAGAGCCAGCCAAGCAGGGCCACGTGCGAGTGCCCGTGCAACCAGGGACGGAAGCGCACGAAGGGCAGTTCCACCAGGAACATGATGCGCAGCAGCAGGCCGATCACGGCGGCGATGAACAGGTCGGTGAGGGCGATGAGGAACCAGGTGCGCATGGAGGCGTTTTGTATCTTCAACGGTGCCAACCTACCTTGCAGGAACTTTCCATGAGGCTGACAAGCGTCATGAAATGGATACAAAGGTCCGTCAATATTTGCCACCGTTGAAACACACTTCATTCCTGGAACGATGAGAACCACCTCCCTGATCGCCGGCCTCACCATGGTCACCCTTGTCCTCTCCATGTCCGCCTGTGGCGGTGGTGAGGCAGCTTCCGATGGCCCTCCAGGTGCAAGCGGCACCCCGCCTGCAACGAACGCGGATGGAGCGGGCAAGAGCAATGCCAACCTTTTCACGGCAGCGGATATCACCCTGGGTGATATCGACCAGGCGATGGTGGAGAAGGGTCGCGGCACCTATGACGTGAAGTGCCAGGCCTGCCACAGCACCGGCGTCAACCGCGTGGTGGGCCCCGGTTGGAAGGGCATCACCGAGCGCCGCAAGCCTGAGTGGATCATGAACATGATCCTGAACATCGATGCCATGCTGGAGAGCGACCCCGAGGCGCAGAAGGCTTTGGAGGAGTGCCTCGTACGCATGCCCAATCAAGGCCTTTCCAAGGATGAGGGCCGCGAGGTGCTCGAGTTCATGCGCACGCTCTGATCCCCCCGACGGACCCCACGACCATTCCATAACCCCTCACCAATGAACCGATCCCTGTTGTATACCGGCACCTCGGTGGCCCTTGCCGCCGGTGCCTTCCTGATGCTCAACGGCCTGCCCGGGTGCAAGCCCAACACCACCAAGTCGGTGGTGACGGGCGATGCCGCGAGCAAGGTCTATGTGAAGCCCGG
>CAUJFM010000380.1 GCA_963169595.1 Bacteroidota bacterium
GCCGATGTTGCCCTTGTTCAAGGCGGCCATCACGCTGTCGGTGTCCTTGTTGATGCGCACGAACCACGTGCCGATGATGCTGAACACGATGCCCAGGCCGGCGATGAGCATGGGGAGCAGGATCGGGGCCATGCCGCCGAAGTTGTCCGCGCTCACCACTTCGCGACCGAGCACCATGGTGCTGAGGATGGTGGCCACGTAGCTGCCGAAGAGATCGGCGCCCATGCCGGCCACATCGCCCACGTTGTCGCCCACGTTGTCGGCGATGGTGGCGGGGTTGCGCACGTCATCCTCGGGGATGCCCGCCTCCACCTTGCCCACGAGGTCGGCGCCCACATCGGCGGCCTTGGTGTAGATGCCACCACCCACACGGGCGAAGAGGGCGATCGATTCAGCGCCGAGGCTGAAGCCTGCAAGCACTTCGAGGGCCTTCATCATCTCCTCGCCATTGGCGGAAGCGCCGTTCACGTACATGTGGTAGAACCACACAAAGAGCACGCTGAGGCCCAGCACAGCGAGACCGCTCACGCCGAGGCCCATCACGGTGCCGCCGTTGAAGCTCACCTTGAGGCCCTGCGCCAGGCTGGTGCGGGCGGCCTGCGTGGTGCGCACGTTGGCCTTGGTGGCGATGTTCATGCCGATCCAGCCGGCGAAGGCGCTGAAGAACGCACCGATCAGAAAGGCCACGGCGATGAACCAATCGCTATGGGCCACCAGCGTACCGCTCCAGGCGAGGAGCACAGCGGAGATCGCGGCGAACACGCCGAGCACCTTCCACTCGGCCTTCAGGAAGGCGCTTGCACCCTTGGCGATGTAGCCCGCCAATTGCTGCATGTTCGCATCGCCGGCATCCTGCTTGTTCACCCAGGCGGCCTTGGCGATCATCACCACGAGGCCCAGCAGGCCCAGCGCGGGGATGTAGTACATCAGTTCACTTCCCATCTCAGTTCGGTTGGTCGTTCGTTAACGTGCTGTTCTTCAGAGCATAAGCAACGCCCCTTGCGTTGCAGGGGCGCAAAAATAGGCGAATACCCGGAAGTGATGCGGTGGAAGGGCAACTGGCTCACGGCCTGACCTCGAGCACATGCTCCACGCCCAGGTCCCCGCGGCCCACCAGCAGGTCCACGCTGTCGCGACCGGCGATGGCCTCCAGCTCCTTCCTTCGCACCTTGATCCGGAAGTCCTCGGACCGCTGTCCAGGCCGATACAGGTGGACGTAGTTGGAGCCGGACTTGATGTTGCTCCCGGTGTCCTTCACCGCGTACCGCTCCAAGCGGGCCCGTCCCATGGCACTCGATCGGTCGATCCAGGCGGAACCCAGGATCACGAGCACCACGATGCTGAAGAAAAGGCCGAGCACAGCGCCGCCCCGTGCCTCACTGTTGCGCTGGTAGAACCCTGGTACCAGGCGCTTGATCATCCACAAGACGAAGGCCGCGATGGCTACACCGGCAGCGCCCATCCCCATCAAGAAGGGCGCCTTGTCCACGATGTTCTCCACGTGGCGCGAAAGCGGGGCCATGACCAGGATGGTCAGGCCCAACACCACATAGGAAGCGATGTGGACCTGGCGCTCGGTACGGTCCTGTTGCTGCAAGGGGGTGGTGTCCTCCGGGCCATGGCGGTAGTGATGATGTGCCTTGACCAGCACCACCATCGTGCTGAGGTTCACCAACACCAGCCAACCACCCACCAGCAAAAAGGGTATCGCCCACCATTTGGAGGGCAGTGTCTGAAGGTCGATCAGCGCAAGAACACCCACCCCGGCCAACACCTTCAGGCCGACGGACCAGTAGAGCTTGCGGAAGCCTCGCTCTGTCTGGGCGGGATCTGGCGGCTGTGGTCCAGTGCTGTCCTCGGTCATGTTCGCATGCGTTCCCAAGCGGTCAGGTTGCTCTGATCCCTAGACATCGGCAGCCTGACAACAGAAAACTGAAAACCGACAACCGCACCAGCCGTTCACCGATTGAGGTGCGCAACCCAAGGATCTCCGGGGTAAGGATGTGCGCAGGTCCCTTGATGCTATAATACGCTATCATTTAAATATCCCAACGGGCTATTTCATCCTCCTGCATCAACTCCATCAGCGTTTTCCACTGGCACGGCGCCTCGCCGAAGACTAGCCGATCACAACCTCTCAACACCGTGTAAAAGACCGGGAGCAGTCGAAATGACCGAGTTAAATGTGGCCTGATCAACGGAAGCAAATACGTACGAGTCACAACCCATTTCAAAGAAAATGAGTTTCTGACCTACTAAGGTCATATCCGAATCAATTGCGCGTTATAGTTTCAGAATGAACTTACCATTCCGCTGCGACTCTTCCGTTACCGTGCGCCTGATCACGGCTGAATTCCTCCATGATATAGACCTCCCCGTCCTACCCTCAATGAACTCTTCGATCTCTCCACAATTTTCCTCCCCTCTCCAATCGATGTAGGCAAGAAGTCCCAAAGGCTCGCCGAACAGGAACAGAAGTTCCAGTGTCGACGGGTTTCCCTTTACCGCCATAATGTCCACTCCATACTTCGCGACAAACCCATCCTTATCGGTCGAATACAGGGTGAAATACTCATCGAACGATCGTTGCTCGTCTGCATAGATCATTCGCCCCAAAGCTCGAACGTCAAGTGCGGGCTTCTTCTTTCCGAAAGGCCACATACGAAAGAATGTTCACTTCACCAGGTACATCGCCTCCTTCACCGTGCGCACCACGCGCTCCACGCTGGGCAGGCTGGCGTCGATCAGCGACGGGGTGAAGGGCAGCGGCGTATCGGCCTGGCACACGCGCAGAACCGGGGCGTCCAGGAAGTCGAAGGCATCCTTCTGCACGCGGAAGGCGATCTCGCTGGCCACGCTGCCGAAGGGCCAGTTCTCGTCCACCACCACCAAGCGGTTGGTCTTCTGCACGCTGCGGATGATCGTGGCGTTGTCCAGCGGGCGGATGGTGCGCAGGTCGATCACCTCGGCGCTGATGCCCTCCTTGGCGAGCTCCTCGGCCGCACCCAGGGCCACCTTCATCATCTTGTTGAAGGAGACGATGGTGACATCGGTACCCTGGCGCTTCACGTCGGCCACCCCGATGGGCAGCAGGTACTCGCCATCGGGGATCTCGCCCTTGTCGCCGTACATGCGCTCGCTCTCCATGAAGAGCACCGGATCGTTGTCGCGGATGGCGGCCTTCAGCAGGCCCTTGGCATCGGCGGGGTTGCTGGGGGTAACGACCTTGAGGCCGGGGATGTTG
>CAUJFM010000381.1 GCA_963169595.1 Bacteroidota bacterium
CGCCTCTGGCCGGGCCATTGTTCACATTCCGGCACCTTCTGCGATGTGCTCTCGGAACCATCGCACCCATGGACAGTCGGCTTGCTTTTCCGTATCATCGTACCTCGTTGCTCTCCCAACGTGGATCGGACCGGGAATGCATACCATGCCACCGTAGCGGCATCTTGGAAGGATGGCCTGTGCCGCAACGATGCCGCCACCGTGCAAGGGTTGTACAAGAAGCACTTCCCCACGGTGCGGGGATTCGTGTTGCAGAACCACGGGTCCGTGGGCGATGCCCAGGACGTGTTCCAGGAAGCCATGACCGTGCTGTGGATGAAGGCCAAGGACGATACCCTGCAGGAGACCACCGACCCGGGTGCCTTCCTGTTCCGGGTGGCGAAGAACAAGTGGCTGGATCACCTGCGCTCCGCTGCGCACAAGAACATGAGGGTGGTGCCGCATGAACACATACCGGATCCCACCGATGCCGTGGGCGAGGACCTGGAGCACCGCATCGGGCGGCTGCGCGGGGTGTACGAGCGGCTCGATGCCAAATGCCGCACGGTGCTCGATCGGTACTATTTCGAGCGGAAGGACCTCGCTACCATCGCCCGCGAGCTGGGGGTGGAGGAAGAGAGCATCCGCACCATCAAGTACCGATGCATGATGAAACTGCGTGCGTTCCGCCGCGCCATTGAAGGAGAAGAAGGACAACAGCAACGATGAATAGAACGGATCAGGATAGAGCGCGTTTCGAGGAGATCGAGGCCTACGTGCTGGGCACCATGTCCCCGGCCCGGCGCCAACGATTCGAGGAGGAGCTGGCCGGTAGCGCCGACCTCCGCGCCGAGTTGGAGATGCACCGCACCAGCATCCGGGCCGTGGAGCTCGGAGGCTTCGACAGGCTGTTGCAGGACTTGGGACGTGAGGCCGCACGCGGCGAGGCCGCACCACGGCCCGGGGGGCATTGGCTGCGCTATGCCGCGGCTGCGGCGCTGCTTCTGGCCGTGGCCGCCTGGTTCCTCCTGCGGCCCACCACCGCCGAGCGCCTCTTCGCCGAGCATTTCGTGCCCGACCCGGGCCTTCCCGTGGCCATGGGGGCCACCACCGATCACGCCTTCCACGATGCCATGGTGGCCTACAAGCTCGGCGACCATGCCGAAGCACGCACGGCCTGGACCACCTTGTTGCATGCCGATCCCGCCAACGATACCCTGCGCTACTTCTGCGCCAGCGCGAGCCTGGCCTTGGGCGATGCCGCAGCGGCCATCCCCGATCTCGAACAGCTGGCCGGCTCCACCTCGCCCTTCGCCACCAAGGCCCGGTGGTACCTGCTGCTGGCCTACGTGAGAACGGGCGACCGTGCGAAAGCCCTGGCCGTTCCGCTGGACCAGGACCCGGTGTACGGCGAACGGGTCCGCGCCGTGAAGAGATCCCTCTGACCATGTGGCGCGCCGCCTTGGTTCTGTGGGGAGGTTGCCTGGCACACACCGGGGTGGCGCAGCACGACCCGTTGGCCGCGCGCCATGCCCGCATCACGGAGGCCTACGGATCGGGGGATCACAAGACCACGATCCGCTTGATCGAGGAGCAGCTCCACAGCGCCGCCGGGACCACCTGGGCCGATTCGCTGCACCGCTACCTGTATAAGTATGGCCATGCGTACCACAAGGTGGAGGGCGCCAAGGCCGGTGTCGCAGCGGCGGAACGGATCCTCGCCTTGGTGCGGGCACGTGAGCAGGCGGACCACGAACTGGAGGCGCTCTTCGACCTCAGCTGGATCCATTACGACGTGGGGGCGGTGGACCAATGCGCCCGGGTCGATTCCATGGCCGTGACGCTGGCCGACCGCTCCCCAGCGATCCCCATCGGCCAGCGCGGACGTGCCAGGCAGTACCTCGCCTTCGATCACAGCGTCCTCGGCGATCATCGGCGCAGCCTCCAATGGGCGCTCGGCGCGATCGACCAATACCGCCGTGCCGACACCATCCCCGCGGTGCAATGGGCCGAATCCTACACGGCCGCCGGTGCGGCATGCTGGCACCTGGGGCGCATCCGCGAGGCCGAAGCGTGGTACCTCCAGGCCCGCGACGTCCTGGGCGATGCACAGGATATCGCCTCCCGCGAACGGTTGGTGAGCGTGTACGGCAACCTCGGCGTGCTCTGGCAGAACGCCGGCGATCCCACCCGCGCCAGGAACTACTACCAGGAGAGCCTGCGCCACAGCGATGCCATCGTCGCCACCACCAACGACCCCTTCACCAAGGACCAGGCCGTGGTGGCCCGCTCGCGCACCTACCTCAACATGGCCACCGTGTTCTTCCAGGTCGGCGATGTGGGCCGCGCACGCGACCTGCTGCGCCTGGCCTGGGACGACCGCAGCGCCGTGTTGGAGCCCGATGATCCGCAGCTGCTCGCCTTGAAGGAGCGCATGGCCGACCTGGAGCTGGATGCCGGACAGCTGGAGAACGCACGCCAGCTCGTCGCCGCCTATGCACAGGCCACCGAACGCCGCTTCGGACGCCGCAGCGAAGAGCATCTGCGCGCAAGCATCAAGCTGGGCGATATCGTGGGCCGCCTCGGCGATCACGCCCAGGCCGACACCCTGTTCAACACGGCCGTGGCCACCCGCCGCGCCACCCCGGATGCCGCCACCGACCCGCTGTTGGTGCAGACCCTGGAACGCCGCGCCGCACACCACCTGCGCAACCGCAGGCCACAGGCCGCCCACGACGACCTCGCCGCCGCCCGCACCATCCTGGTGAACACCTACGACACCTTGCACTACAAGGTGGCGGCCATCGATGTGCGGCTGGCCGAGGCCGCCTATGCCAGCGGCCGGTACGCCGCCGCCCGCGACCATGCCGCCCGTGCCATCGCCCACCTCGCGGATCGGGTACGGGCCGTCCGCAGCAAGGGCGTACCCACCGCGCTGCAGGATCCCGCCCTGCTGCCCGATGCCATCCACTGGAAGGTACGCGCCGAGCATGCCCTGGCCCAGGGCGTGTTCAACAGCGCGTGGAAGGAGCAGCTCGACATGGCCATCCTGGCCCTCGCCCGCAACAAGGCCGCCTTGCACGATCCCGAAGCCAAGCTGCTGCTCGTGGCCGCGCAGGACCGGCTGTTCCATCTCGCGCTGGACATCGCCTACCAGGGTCGTGCCGCCAGAGGCGAGGAGGCCACCGCCGAGCGCTTCCTCGCCCTCAGCGAAGCCCGGCGCTCCACCCTGCTCAAGGAGCGGCTCAATGCCTTCAAAGGCGTGCGCTTCGCCGGGGTGCCCGATACGGTGCTCGCACGCGAACAGGAGCTGCTCGCCGCGCTCGGCATCGATCCGGCCGACCGGGCCTCGGCCACCGCCGCCCTGGTACACGAACAGGCCTTCGCCGCCTTCGCCGACCGGATCGAACGCACCTACCCCGCCTATTTCGCACTGCGCTATGGCGAAGCCACCATCACCCTGGCCCAGGTGCGCCAACGGCTGCTGAAGGAAGGGCGCACCCTGGTGTCGTACGCGGTCACCGACAGCGCCTTGTACACCCTCGTGGTGGGGTTGCACGAGGCCCGTGTGGTGCGCACACCCATCGCCGGGCTGGCCGAGGAGGTCCGCGCGTTCAACCATGCCATCGAAGCGCGCAACGCAGCGGAATACCCCGTGCATGCCCACCGCCTGTACCAGCGCCTCCTCGCGCCGGTGGAGCCGTATCTCCGGGGGGCGGAGCTGCTCATCGTCCCCGACGGCCCCCTGCATCAGGTGTCCTTCGATGCCCTCCTGGTACGGCCCGCCGACGCCACCTCCTTCATCCCCCACCTGCTGGTGCAGCACCGTACCATCGCCTACCTGCTCAGCGCCACCACGGCCGTGCAGTTCGCCGACCTCGCGCGCAAGGCCGATGGCGCGGCCCTGGCCCTCGCACCGGGCTTCACCGGCGACGTGAAACGGCGCTACATGGCCCAGGTCAAGGATACCGCCAGCATCGACAAGCACTTCCTCACCTACGTGCGACAGCCCTTCGCCGTGCGCTCGGCACAGGCCTTGGGCCCGCTGCTGGGGGCGCGGGTGCGCATCGGCAGCGAGGCCAGCGAAGGGTGTTTCCGACGGGAGGCCGCGGGCCACGGCATCCTGCACCTGGGCACCCATGCCGAAATGAACGCCACCGACCCCATGTACGCCAGGCTCGTCTTCAGCAAGGATGGCGAAGGCCTGGACCCCGACGCCGACGGCTACCTGCATGCCTACGAGATCTACGAGCTGGACCTGCGCGCACAGCTCGCCGTGCTCACCGCCTGCGAAACGGGCGCGGGACGCACCGATGGCGAAGGCGTGCGCTCCCTCGGTCATGGCTTCGCCTATGCCGGAAGCCCCAGCCTGGTGATGGCGCTCTGGAACATCGACGAGAAGGTGACCGCCGAGGTGATCGAGCGTTTCTACGAACACCTCGCCGACGGCATGCCCAAGCACGAAGCGTTGCGCCGCGCCAAGCTGGACCACCTGGAACGGGCGAGCGATGAACTGGCCATGCCCTATTACTGGGCGGGGCTGGTGCTCGTAGGCGACGTGGACCCGGTGCAGCGCCCGTTCTGGCACCGCCATCGCTGGTGGGTGCTGGCCGCACTGGTGCTGGTGGTGGTGGGTGCGGCCGTGTGGTGGCGGCGGCGTTGAGCC
>CAUJFM010000382.1 GCA_963169595.1 Bacteroidota bacterium
ACCTTCCATGCGATGCTCTGGTCGTTGAGTGCGCCGGTGATGATGCCGCGCTTGCCCTTGAGAAGTCCGTGTGCCATAGATGGGTCTTGATGTGACGGGCGAAGATAGCGTGCCCTCCGGAAGAGGATGGGTGGGGATGGAGTACGGCCGCAGAACTGCAGGCTGGCGGGCGATGAAATGCTGGCCGCAGATGGCGCAGATGAAAGACTGGATAAAATGCAAATCCTTCTCTGTGCTTGACGAAAAGCCTTCTCAATTCCCTCTTCTCCCTTTGCGGTTTTCCGCCCACCCCATCCGAACATCAACAACCTCTCCCATCCTGCATTTCATCTGCGCCATCTGCGGCTTCTTCCTCTGCGGCCCATCCCGGCTCGGGAGCCCGGTCATCCGGGGTTGGGAACCCATGGATGTGGCCATTCGCACACCGTGGGATGTCCCCCGGATCCCCTATTTTCCCCAAACCAAGCCCCCCTGACCATGTTCCGGTCCTCCCTGCTCGCCCTGCTCTCCCTGTCGTTCGGAGGGGTGTTCGCCCAGTGCGTCACCACCTACCCCTCCAACCAACCGTTCACCAGTGGCACCACGGGCACTCCCGGCACGCTGCCCACCAACTGGACCAACATCACCGGCGATGACCTGGACTGGTGGGTGGACAACAACGGCACGCCCACCAACAACACCGGTCCCATCACGGACCACACGGTGAACAATACCTCCACCAACGGCAAGTACATGTACGTGGAGGGCACCGGGGCGGCCAACACCCCCGGCAAGACCGCCATCCTGCAGTCGCCTTGCTACGACCTGAGCGCGCTCACCACGCCCTACCTCACTTTCTGGTACCACATGCGCGGCAGCCAGATGGGCAGCCTGTACGTGGACATCAACGCGAACGGCACCATCACCCAGAACCACTGGAGCATCAGCGGCGACCAGGGGCTCTACTGGAAGCAGGGCTGGCTGAACCTGGCGCCCTGGGTGGGCCAGGCCAATGTGCGCATCCGCTTCCGGGCCGTGACCGGTAGCGGGGAGCTCACGGACATCGCGTTGGACGATGTGTTCGTGGGCAGCCTCTCGCCCGTGTTCGGCTGCAACGAGACCACCGCCAGCAACTACAGCAGCGCGGTGAACGTGAACAATGGCACCTGCGACTACGCCTGCCCCTCCGGCCAGAAGCGCGTGCGCATCGACATCTTCAACGACAACTATGGCGGCGAGACCAGCTGGACGCTGAAGAACGGCTCCACCAACACCACCATCGCCAGCGGAGGCAGCTCGGGCACCACGGTCTGTGTGCCGGCGAACACCTGCCTGGTGTTCCGCATCAACGACACCGCCGGCGATGGCATCTACCACAGCTCCTACGGCTTCGGCGCCTATTACCTGTGGCTGGACGGCGTGCTGGTGCGGCAGGGCGGGCAGTTCGGCAGCTTCGAGGAGACCACCTTCAACTGCCCGCCGGGCTTCAGCTGCTCCACGGCCATGCCCCTGACCCTGGCGCCCCTCACGGGCAGCTACCCGCAGACCATCGCCACCTTCACCACCACGGCGTTGGAGCAGTGGTACGACTTCACCCCGCCGCAGACCGGCCAGTACCAGATCACCACCTGCGGCACCAACAGCTGCGACACGCGCCTGTGGCTGTATGACATGGCCTGCAGCAGCGTGGTGCTGAACGACGGCATCGAGGGCGCCACCTTCGGTGATGACAACGACGGCGGCTGCGGCCTGCAGGCCGTGGTGAACGCCAACATGCCGGGCGGAACGCTCCACCACCTGCGCGTGGGCCACAATGCGACGGGCGCCAGCTGCGGCAACAACGTGACCGTGAGCATCGTCTACATGGGTCCCGTGGTGGGCTGCATGAACACCGCCTCGTGCAACTACGAGCCGCTGGCCACCGTGCCCTGCACCGATTGCTGCATCCCCTTCGGCGACCCCAACTGCCCGGCCGGTCCGGACCTGACCCTGGACCAGGCCCGCCTGGTGAACACCCTGTCGCTCTCCACCGTGAACATCACCGATGCCTGTGCCCCGGTGGAAGGATGCGTGCGGGCGCTCGGCCAGCGCTACGTGCTGCGCTTCGCCACGCGCATCAACAACATCGGCACCACGGACTACTACATCGGCAGCCCCAGCTCGCAGCCGCAGATGTTCAGCACCAACAACTGCCACGGCCACGCGCATTACTCCGGCTACGCGGACTACCTGCTCTTTGACCAGACCGGCAACGCCATCCCGGTGGGCTTCAAGAACGGGTTCTGCGTGATCGACGTGGGCTGCTTCGGTGGCACCGGCCAGTTCGGCTGCAGCAACATGGGCATCAGCAAGCAGTGCTACGACGAGTACAGCAGCGGCACCACCTGCAACTGGATCGACATCACCGATGTGCCCAATGGCACCTACACCCTGGTGCTGCGGACCAACTGGCAGCACGCGCCGGACGCGCTGGGCCGTCACGAGATGAACTACAGCAACAACTACGCGCAGGTGTGCATCAACATCACCCGCAACGCCTCCAACGTACCCTCATTCACCGTGGTGGGCAACTGCCCCACCTACACCGACTGCATGGGGCAACCTTATGGCGATGCACGGCTGGACTGCAACGGCGTGTGCAACGGCCCCAGCAAGCGCGGCGACCTCAACAGCGACGGCAACCAGACCCAGTCCGATGCCATCGAGTACGTGCAGCAGATCATGGGCGATGACATCTCCCCCACCACCTGCAACGACCTGAACGCCGACAACCGCATCACCGTGACCGATGCCGCGCTGATGGTGAACGCCTACACCCAGCAGGCCACGCACGACGGCGCCAACCACGTGCTGCACTACCACCCCTGGTTCGACTTCCCGCGCGGCTGGCTGAGCACCAGCGACCAGGTGGACCTGAGCATCGGCAACCTGGACCCCGTGGCCAAGACCGTGGACATCCTGATCCGCAACCCCAGCTGCCGCGTGATGGGCTACGAGTTCGAGCTGAGCGGCCTCACCATCCAGAGCGCCACCAACCTGGCCCCGAACCTCACCGGCGACATCAACCTGCACACCACGCTGGGCGGCACCAAGGTGATCGGCATCAGCTACCTGGACAGCTCGCTGGTGAAGAACAGCAACTTCGTGCCGCTGGTGCGCATCAACTACATGACGCTCACCGATGCCACCATCTGCATCGCCAGCATCACCGACATCGTGAACAAGGACGCCAACAACGTGCCCACCAGCATCGTGAACGGCTGCCTGGCCGTGCCGAACACCGTGGCGCTGAACCCCAAGGTGTGGCTGCAGGGCCCCTACCGCGCCGCCGACCAGCTGATGCGTGACGACCTGCGCGCCGGCAACTACCTGCCCGGCACGGAGCCCTACACCGGACTGGGCTACACCCAAGTGGGCGGTGGCGGGGAGACCGTGAGCAATGAGGTGCTCCAGGTGACCGGTCCCAACGCCATCGTGGACTGGATGGTGGTGGAACTGCGCATGCCCACCGCGCCCTACACCGTGGTGGCCACACGCAGCGCGCTGCTGCAGCGCGATGGCGACATCGTGGGCACCAACGGCACCTCGCCCGTGGTGCTCAACGCCGCGCCGGGCAACTACCTCGTGAGCCTCCGTCACCGGAACCACCTGGGCGTGATGACGCTGACCCCGGTGGCCCTGACCAACACGCCCCTGGAGGTGGACTTCCGCGGGGGCGCCACCTCCACCTATGGCAATGAGGCCATGCGCCTGGAGGATGGCGTGTGGAAGATGTGGTCAGGCAACTCGAACATGATCACCGACCCGCAGGGCCGGCAGATCATCCGGTACACCGGTCAGGACAACGACCGCGACCCCATCCTGCAGGTGGTGGGCGGTGTGGTGCCCACCGGCACCGTGGCGGGCTACTACCGCGAGGACAGCAACCTGAGCGGGGTGGTGAAGTACACGGGCCAGGACAACGACCGCGACATCATCCTGAACAACATCGGCGGGGTGGTGCCCACCAACACGCGCACCGAGGGCATGCCGCCCCAGTAACGCGGACACGCTTCCCAACAAAAAGGCCGCATCCACCGATGCGGCCTTTTTCGTGTCCGTGGGGTTCAGGCCTTCCCGGCGAGCAGTTCGCGGGCGTGCTGCACGGCGGCATCGGTCATGCGGCGGCCGCTCAGCATGCGGGCCAGCACCTGCACGCGCTCCTCGGCGTTCACCGGGCGGATGTCGGTGGTGACCATCTCGGCCTGGTGGTCCTTGCTCACCAGCAGGTGCACATCGGCCTTGCTGGCGATCTGGGGCAGGTGCGTGATGGCGATCACCTGACGCTTGCGGGCCATGCGGGCCATCAGCTCGCCCACGCGGTCGGCCACCTCGCCGCTCACGCCGGTGTCGATCTCGTCGAAGACCACCGTGGACAGCCCCTGCCCTTCGGCGCTGAGGCCGATGAGGGCGAGCATCACGCGGCTGAGCTCGCCGCCGCTGGCCACCTTGTCCAGGGGCTCGGGCGTACGATCCTTGTTGGCGCTGAACAACGCGCGCACCGTGTCGATGCCGTCCGGCCCGGGAGCGGTGAGCGCGTGGTTGAACTGGAAACGGGCGTGGGGCATGCCGAGCTTCTTCAGCTGGCCCACCACCTCCACGGCCAGTTCGGGCATGGCCTTGCGGCGCGCTGCGGAGATGCGCTCGGCGGTCTCGCGGACATGCTGGCCCATGGCGGCCTCCTGGCGCTCCAGTTCGGCGATGCGGTCGCCGAGCGAGCCCATGCCGGTGCAGCGGGTGCGCAGGTCGTCGCGCAGGGCGATCAGCTCGGCGGTGTCCTTCACGCGGTGCTTCTGTTGCAGGCGCAGCAGCACGTCCAGCCGTTCCTGCAAACGAGCGGCCTGTTCGGGGTCCAGCGTCACGGTGTTCGCTGCGCGGGCGGCCTCCTCGGCGATGTCACCGAGCTCGATGGAGACACTGCCGAGCCGTTCGAGCAGGGCGTTCAGCGTGGCATCGTGGCGGGCGGTGCGGGCCACCTGGTTGCGCAGCGTGGCCAGTCCGGCCAGCACACCCTCGTCCCCGCTGATGGTGACATCCACCGCCTGCAGGGCCTGCAGCACTTCGCCCGCATGTTCGGCGCGCAGCAGGTCCGCCTCCAGCGTCTCCTGCTCCCCTTCCTTCAGCTGGGCCTGTTCCAGCTCCTCCAGTTGGAAGCGGAGATAGTCCAGCTCGGCACGGGAGCGGCCTTCCTCCTCACGCAGGCGCACCAGTTCATCGGCCACGGCGCGCCAGGCGCGGTGATCGGCGCGGTAGGCGCCCACGGCCTTGGCATGGCCTGCGACCTGGTCCACCAGTTCCAGTTGGAAGTGCGGGTCGTTGAGCAGCAGCGTGTGGTGCTGGCTGTGCACGTGGATGAGCCGCTCGCCCAGTTCGCGCAGCTGCTCCAGCCGCACGGGGGTGTCGTTCACAAAGGCCCGCGAACGACCGCCCGGCTCTATCTGGCGGCGCACGATCAACGGGCGTTCGGGCGGGACGCCAGCGGCCTCGCACCAGGCCGCGATCCACGGGGCCTTGCTGTCGATCTCCAGTTCGATCACGCAGCGCTAGGCCGCGTCGCGCGCCAGCCCAGCGTCGATCCGGTCGCCCATGGCCAGGCCCAGCGCACCGATGAGGATGCTCTTGCCACTGCCGGTCTCGCCGGTGATGATGGTGAGCCCACCGGACAGGTCCAGGACCAGGTGGTCGATCAGCAGGTAATTGGAAATGGAGAGCCGCTTGAGCATGACGAAAAAACGGTCAGGGCGTCAGGCGCCAAGATAGGAGGCGCTCAAGCACGCCAAGAATACCGGGGACCAGTTGGTGGAACAGGCGCCGGTCACGACCCGCGCATGATGTTCTGGTACTGGTTGATGTGGCCGGGGTCGATGATCTGCAGCGTGTTGAAGATCTTGCTCTTCTCCTGGGCCTCGCCCATCCTGAAGAGCTCCACCAGCTCGTTGTACTTCGCGTTGAAGAAGACCTGCAGGTTGTAGCTGGAAGGCTTCGCCTGATGCACGGAACGCAGCTTCTCAATGGCCGCGGCGATGGTGCGGCGCGCGGCGGCCACATCCTCGGACATGCTGTCCATCCCTTCGCGGTGGTAGCTGTAGAGCAGGTCGCGGAAGGGCCGGAACACGGCCTGCACCTGGTTGTCCAGCAGCCAGTAGCGGTTGGTCTGGTCCTCGGAGGAGCGCCAGCCGGGCTCGGCGGCATTCTGGGCATTGTTCACCACCTGCTGGGCCAGGTTGTAGTACTCGGTGCCGCCCAGCGGCGAGAAGGTGTCGCCATCCAGCCCCAGCACGAAGTAGGCGTAGAAGCCCAGGATGGACGAGAGGTTGTTCATGAAGCGGTCCGGCGTGAACTCGATCTGGGTGTTCTCCAGGAAGTTGAACACCACCTGATTGTCCACCAGGTCGAGCACCGGGCTGTTGTAGTCGGTGCCGTACACGGGCCGGCTGTAGATCACCTGCAGGGTGCCCTCGAAGCGGTCTGGCGCGGGCTGCTGCGTGATGGTGAGCAGCAGGTTGATCTCGATGCGCTCGGCGGGCGCGAAGTTGGCGTTGGTGAAGCGGCGGTTCTGGAAGAACTCCTTGATGGCCACTTCGAGCGACTGGAACACGCGCGGCTGGGCCTGTGCCACCTGCGGAGCAATGACGCTGGCCTGGCAATTGAACTCCTGCGCGGAGCCCGCGATGGCGATGACGAGGGAAAGTCCGAGGAGCAGGTGCCTAAGCATCGGGGAAAAGCGTTTCCAAGCGGTCCAAGATAGCGCGGGCCACTTCGGCCTTCGACATCAACGGCAATTCCGCGGGATCCGTGCCCGGTGCCAGCAGGGTCACCTTGTTGGTGTCCACCCCGAAGCCCGCACCCGGGTCCTGCAGGCTGTTCAGCACCAGCAGGTCGAGCTTCTTGCGGGCCAGCTTGTCCTGGGCATGGGCCAGTTCGTTGTTCGTCTCCAAGGCAAAGCCCACCACCACCTGCCCGGCCGGTCGCTGCGCCGAGAGGCTGGCGATGATGTCCTCGGTGGGTTCCAGTTCGATGTCCAGCACGCCGCCCCCCTTCTTGATCTTGCTGTCGGCGGAGCGCTTCGGGCGGAAATCGGCCACCGCGGCGCTCATGATCACCGCGTCGCAAGCGGACGCCAGCGATCGGCAGGCCTCGGCCATCTCGGCTGCGCTCACCACATCGGTGCGATGGATGCCCGGGCGGTCCGTGCGCAGGGCTACCGGTCCGGCCACCAGGTGCACGTTGGCGCCCCGCAGGGCGGCCTCCTCGGCCAGCGCGAAGCCCATGCGGCCGCTGGACCGGTTGCCGATGTAGCGCACGGGATCGATGGCCTCCTGGGTGGGGCCTGCGGAGATCAGCACGGTGCGACCACGCAGGCGGCTGTTCCCGACCAGGGCCTGCGCGAGGGCGGCCACGATGTCGGCCGGTTCGCTCATGCGTCCTTCGCCGCTGAGCCCGGAGGCCAGTTCACCGCTCTCGGGGCCGATGGTGCGCACGCCCCGCTCACGGAGGCGCTCCAGGTTGGCGGTGGTGGAGGTGTCCTTCCACATCTCCAGGTCCATGGCCGGGGCCACGAACACGCGCGAACCGGGGCCTCCGGCGCCGCCCGGCATGCTCAGGTAACAGGCGATGAGCAGGTTGTCGCAGAGCCCATTGGCCATCTTGGCCAGGGTGTTGGCCGTGGCGGGGGCCACCAGCATCACATCGGCCCAGCGGGCCAGGTGCACATGGTCGTTCCACTGGCCGCTGCCATCGCGCGCGAACAGGTCGGTGAGGACAGGACGCTTGCTGAGCGTGGCCAGCGTGAGCGGCGTGACGAAGTCGTGGGCGGATGGGGTCATCACCACCTGCACCTCGCAACCGGCCTTGACCAGTTCGCGGACCAGGAGCGCGGACTTGTACGCGGCGATGCCACCGGACACGCCGAGGAGCACCTTGCGGTTCAATGTGATGGGCGGAACGGGTCCGCTGGCCATGGTGGCGGGGATCAGCCTTGTTGCGCGGGCTGGGCGGGGCCTTCCTCCACGCGGCGGAAGTAGAGCTTGCCCTCCAGCAGCTCCTGGATGGCCAGGGCGGTGGGCTTCGGCATGCGCTCGTAGTGCTTGCTCACCTCGATCTGCTCGCGGTTCTCGTACACCTCTTCCAGGTTCTCACCCGAAACGGCGAACTCCTCGAGCTTGGCGTTCAGTTCCTCCTTGACCTGCACGCTGATCTGGTTGGCACGCTTGCCCAACAGGGCCACCGCTTCATAGACGTTGCCCGTCTCCTTGTCCAGGTCGGCGACGTTGCGGGTAATGGTGGTCTTGGCTGCGCTCGTGGGCTTCATGGTCGTGTTCCTTCTTGGGTGCTGGCACCTTCCTGCATGGTTTGCAGCTCCCTGTGCAGTTTCTCGGCATCGGGGAGCAGACCGCTTTGCGGAAAAGCGTCGGCGAAATTACGGAATGATCGGATCGCTTCCTGGATCCGTTCGCGTTTGCGGCTTTCCACGCTGTTCTGGGCCAGGGCGTGGTCCGCCCGAAGGGTGAGCCACAGGGCATCCTCGCGGAACTTGGTATTGGGCCACTCGCGCAGGAAATTCTTGAAGGTGACGCTCGCCGCCTGGTAGTTGCGCATGTGGTAATACTGGTAGGCCGCCTTCCAGGCCTTCAGTTCCAGCTTGTCGCGCAGTGCGTCGATCAGGTTGTTGCAGCTGTCCTTCAGGCTGGTGGCCGGGTAGCGCACCAGGAAGAGCTGCAGCTGGTCGATGGCCATGCGCGTTTCCCCCTGGTCCAGCTCGTACTCCGGCGAATTGCGGTAGGAGCACATGGCCGTGAGGAAGGCGCACTCCTCGGCATACTGGCTGGAGGGGAAGGTCCGCACGAAGTTGGACAGGTAATAGCCGCCCAGGGTGTAGTCCTTCATCAGGTAGTAGGCCTTGGCGTACATGTAGTTCACCCGCTCGGCCTCGGCGCGGCCCCGCTGGATCATCACCAGTTCCTCCAGCAGGGGGATGGCGCGGTCGTAGCCGCCGTTGTTGTAGTACTTCTCGGCCACCTGCATCTTGTAGGCCGCGTCCGTGCTCTTCAGGGCACGGTTGAACTCGCTGCAGCCCGCCAGGAGCAGGACAAGGGAGAGCAGCAGCAACAGGTGGCGCATGGGCGAAGGGGCGCAAAGATAGCTGCCCGCGATCGACAGCCGGAGGTGGACAGCGCGGTGCGTCCGGCCCCGCAGTGGATCTGCGGTGCGGTTACATTTGCCGAAGCATTGACGACCCGATCGTCCGGGCCGCCGCCCTACCACCGAACCGAACGCGCCCCCGGCGCACCCCATCATGAACGACATCTTCGACAAGCTCCGCAAGGACCTCGGCCACATCGGCCGCCACGCCAAGGACAGCCATGGCTACTTCTCCTTCCCCAAGTTGGAGGGTGAGCTCGGCCCGCACATGACCTTCCGGGGGAAGCCCGTGCTGGTGTGGAGCCTGAACAACTACCTGGGCCTGGCCAACCACCCGGAGATCCGCAAGGTTGACGCTGAAGCGGCCGCCGCCTGGGGCATGGCCTACCCGATGGGTGCCCGCATGATGAGCGGCCAGACCAAGTACCACGAGCAGCTGGAGGATGAGCTCAGCGAGTTCATGGGCAAGGAGGACACCTTCCTGCTCAACTACGGCTACCAGGGCTGCATGAGCGCCATCGAGGCCCTCCTCTCCCGCCACGACGTGCTCGTGTACGACAGCGAGTGCCACGCCTGCATGATCGACGGTGCGCGCCTGCACATGGGCAAGCGCTTCGTGTTCCAGCACAACGACCTGAACAGCCTGGACAAGCAGCTGGAGAACGCCCGCAAAGTGGTGGAGCAGACCGGCGGCGGCATCATGGTGATGACCGAGGGCGTCTTCGGCATGGCCGGGGACCAAGGCAAATTGAAGGAGATCGTGGAGCGCAAGGCGAAGTACAACTTCCGCCTCTTCGTGGACGATGCGCACGGCTTCGGCATGATGGGCCGTGATGGCCGCGGCACCGCCGA
>CAUJFM010000383.1 GCA_963169595.1 Bacteroidota bacterium
CGGAGGTGCCGGGGACACCCTGCGCGGGTCTAGGAGACCACCGTGGGCTACCTGCTCGGTGAGGTGGACAAGAGCGACACCTTCAAGGATCCCGTCATGCTCAAGCGCCTGCACGATCTGCAAGCCCTCAACGACCAGGACCGCGATCACATCCTCTACGCCCTTGATGGACTCCTACGTGATGCCAAGGCCCGCAAGGCCTACGCCTGACCCGGGTATTCGACCGATCACTCCTGTTCTACTTCCTTGGTCGGTACAAGGCGAACTGAGACCGCATCCACGTAGTAGTATGCCCAGTCCCGAAGTGGTTTGCGTTTCCGGCCGGTGCGGATGAACCCTTTGCTTGTTCGAGAGAAGCACCCGATCACGATGTGCCTTTCGGTGCCGCGTGCCGTGTAGGTGAACCGGAGTGGGATCCAGTTGGTCGTGTCCGTGATCGCGCCTTGGGAAAGAAGCAATGTATCGCAGGTGAGCGCGCCGCTTGTCGTGGAATAGGGTGGCGCTGCCGTAAACCCGATGCCCACGCTGTCAGAGGCCCATCTGCTATTGTCCGCTAAGCTCACCCATAGCTCGATCTGGTAGGTGCTGTCTTTTTTAAGTGCTGAACGAAATGACTGTGTCACGTACTCTCTCCAGTCCGACTTGTCTGCAAGCAGTCCAACATAGCTCGCACTATCTCGTGGATGCTGGTAGCCGCAGGTGTTGAAAGGGGCTCGTGAACCGTAGTTCCTTGAGCAGGTGCTCATGATGTCAGCGGTACCTTTTGTCGGTTGAGTCCACAACTTCAAGTGACTTAGGCTCTTGCCTCGCCCAGTAACACCATTTGGACAACGCTTTAAGTCTTCAAAGCTCCCGTCACGTATGAGTTCGCCACCTACCTCTTGGGCTGCGATTTGTCCGACAGTTCCCACAAGAAGTGCCAGTGCGATCAATATCCGTATAGGAGCCGACTTAGCCAAGGTCTATCACCGTTCTGATACTCCTGCCAAACCCGTGCCTTGTACTGGTACCCATATCGCAACGTGCCTCCGTTGGGCGAGAACGCACTGAACTGGAGTTTCCAGACATCGCCGGTCCATAGGGGCTTGTGGTTGAAGGCACCACCCATCCACGCGCCGAAAAGACCGTGGATGAGGTTCACCGGTAACTGGACCCGAGCGAAGATGGCCGGGAAAATCCCTGCTTCCAAGGTTGGCAAGGCATTCAGCCCTGGTGCGAACCCGGTTTGGAAGTAGAAGGTGCCCGGCGGTGGTTTTGGTGCGTCATCACCACCGGCAAGCCACCACCACGAACCCGGCCACGTGGCAATGAGCTGTGTCGCTGTGCTGGCGAACAGGGGTTCAGAGACGCCGCGACGGTTGATCGAGTTCATCCATGCGTAGGTGGGCCAGTTATCGGCATCACCCCATACACGAAGTCCCGTCACGGTCACTCGTGAAGTGCCGTACATATCCTTCAACTCACGATAGGGGTTGAGTGTCGCGGTCCTGTCGATCGGATTGCCGGATAGGTCGCTGAACGATCCTGAGCCGCCTCCAACCCATCCTTGATTGACCATGCGACCCGCTGGCGCGCCGAGCTTGAGGTCCCGGAACACATTGAGCAGGCCCCGCCAATTACTTGTGCCCTCCGGTTTCTCGTTATTCCTCTTACCTACATGACGGCCGGATGTTCGGCTGCTCCAGCTATCTCCCCTCAATGTGTTGCCTATGCCGCGGAAAAATTTGCCAAGGAACCCGAATGGACTATCGCCTTGCGGGTCAACGAAGGCTATTGGGTTCCCATTGAGCACGGCGTAGGGGCTGTGCCAAGGCATGGTGATCGGGTCTCTGTTCCATCGTACCCCAATGCGCGTATCATATTCCCAGAACTGAGCAGTGTTGTGGGTCCCTGTGCTTCCGTTGACTTCGTCCACCTTCTCCTGGCCGTTGAACCCGAACCTGTAGCTGTCACTGCTGTAATTCCTCCCGGGCAGTAGAGAACCGAACGGATAGTAATCACTCACGCTCCTTACATCCGCCAAATAACCCTTCAGAAGGCTGGGGTTGCCGGCATCGGGCACGGCCACGCGGCGGTCGCTTACTGTGGTGAGCACGTTGCCCAAGTGGTTGGCCAGCTCATAGGCCTTGTGGCCCAGGGTGCGGTCGGCGTGGTCATCAGCCACCCAGGGGCTGGGCATCTGGGTGTAGTTGCGCCCGGCAAAGTACAGCCCATCAAAGCCCGTGGTGGAGAACTCGGGCCGGTAGAGGCTGGGGCGCTGGTTCATGCCCAGGCGCGCACTACCGTACACGGGCAGCCCATCGGCCATGAGCTGGTCGCGGTAGGTGCCCCCTTGCGTGGGCTGGTAGCTGCGGCGGTAGATGGCCATGGGGTTGCCCTGCGCGTCGTGAATATAGTACGTGGTGGTCCATTGGTCCTCCTGCGTGGTGTTGCCACCGGCGCGCGGGCGCACCTCCTTCACGGTGCGGTGGCCCATGGGTCCGTACCGGAAATGCAGCTCGTCCAGGTCGCTGTCCGTGCGGGTCACGGCGCGCACCTTGTCGTGCAGGGTCCACTCAATGCCGTTTTGGCCCATGCCAGCTTGCATGTCCTTGATCAGGCGGCCCTTTTCGTCGTATGCATAGTTGCCCGCGATCTGGTCGTCCAGGTCATCGGGCCAGTTGGCCGCAGGTTGGGTATCATCCACGTATTCCAGCCGGTTGGTGCCGGGGGTGTAGTGGTAGGCAAAGCGGTCCATGGCGCGGTTGCTGCCATGGGCATTCCGTTCCAAGGCGAGCAGGTTGCCATTGGGGTCATAGCTGTAGGCGGTGCGGTAGTCGTCGTTGTTGGCCAGGGTGCTGAGGTCGGTAGCAGGTGCGCCGTGGTACACGTCCATGCCTTTGATGCGGTTCAGGCGGTCGTACCGGTACACATTGGCGTGCAGGGGCATGGGGGCGCCGCTCAGGTCGCGCAAGGCGGTGAGCATGGTGGGGATGTTGCCGTTGTAGAGGTCGCGCTGGGCCAGGGCCGCGGCATAGGCCCCGCTGCCGTTGGCGGGCAGGGGCGAGGCGCTGTTGCCGGCCACGGGCACGAAGTCGCCGGTGTAGTAGCCCAGGGCGTAGCTGTTGGCATCGTCGGCAAAGAAGAGGTGCTGCCCAGCGCCATCCTTACCGGGGTCCATGGTGCGCTGCAGGGTGGGGCTGTTCACCCCGCGCAGCCATCCGTGCAGGGTGTAGTAGTGGTCGGTGCCCTGCACGCTCTTATCGCCCAGCTCGGTGCGGGCCAGGGGGCCGTGGGCGTAGTAGAAGTAGCGCGCATCGCGTTCCCAGATGCGGCCATCGTTGCTGGTGCGGGCCTCCAGCAGGCGGCCGTCGGCATTCCCTCGCAAAGCCTCGGGACAGGCTCCGGTGTAGCGGTGCGATCACAGATCGCTTGAGCTGCTTGGCACGTTACACCTTGAGCATGACTGACCACGACTTGCACACTCGCGGGACTGGGTCCGGATCGCAGATCCGAACCAGCGACCATCCGCGCTAGCGGGGACCACGGATTGCAGATCTGCGGTAGCGATCGGGCCGGGGACACCCTGCGCGGGTCTAGGGTAATTGTTCACGTTGCGTTGTGGCCACTAATCGCAGATTAGCGGCAGCGCTACAGATTCACGCTAGCGGGGGGTGGGGGTCTACTTCTGCACGCAGGACCCCAGCGACGTGCCCGAAGGCGTGCTCGGCCAGCTCGGCCTCAAGGTGCAGCATGCCCTACGCGCCTTCACTGCCAAGGACCGCACCACCATCAAGAGGACCGCGCAGAACTACCCCCTCACGCCCTTCTATAACGTGGAGGAGCTGATCACCTCCCTGGGCATCGGGGAGGCGCTCGTCACCGCCCTCAGCGAGAAGGGCACGCCCACGCCCCTGGCCCACACCCTGCTGCGCGCCCCCGCCAGCCGCATGGACATCCTCAGCCCGCTGGAGATCGATGGGCTCATGGCCCGCTCCGAGCTGGCGCGGAAATACAACGAGGTCATCGACCGGGAGAGCGCCTTCGAACTGCTGGAGAAGCGCATGCAGGACACCCGCGAAGCGGAGGCCGAGCCCGCCGCACCCGCCCCGCGTAAGGAGAGCGCCCGTCCCGCGCCCAAGGAAGAGAGCACCCTGGAGAAGATGAGCAAGAACACCATGGTGCGCCAAGTGGGCAACACCGTTGTGCGCGAGCTGGCCCGCGGCCTGCTGGGTGTGCTGGGGCTGAAGAGTACGACGAGAAGGCGGCGGTAGGGCAGGACTATCGGTCTATGGAACGGTAGGAAGGCTTCCGTCGCGGCTTTGGAGCGCAGGTCTGTCTGCCGTGCGCAGGGTCC
>CAUJFM010000384.1 GCA_963169595.1 Bacteroidota bacterium
CGGGTACTTTCACGCTCGCATCCGGCGTGCGGGCGCGGCTTCGCCGTACCGTGACGCCGACTGTGGAAGCCCATGCAAGTAACCCCGAAACGCTTCTTCGACTTCTGCTCCAGCCACGTGCCGCTGCTGCACGCCATCGCCTTGAAACCCGGCGATGTGAGCGAAGCCCAGGTGCGCCAGCTCATCCGCACCTTCAGCGAATCGGTCTCGGAACTGCCCGAGACCACCTGGCAGCGCCTGTTGGAACTGCAGATCCTCGTGCCCCTGGAAGAGGGCAGCGCCCACTACGTGATGGCGCAGCCCCTGCTGCAGCTGATCAACTACCTGTACAACGATGCGGTGCCCACCAGCCCGGAGATCATCCAGGGCTATATCGCCGCCTTGGAGAGCGCCCGTAAGCGCATCGTGGCCGGCATCGAGGCCGGCGATGCCCTGAGCGTGGCCATGGCCACCAACGAGGTGGACCACACCCTGCGCCGCATGCAGGACGACCTCGACGCCACGCACCGCGCCGTGATGAGCGAGGTGGCACGCTATAAGGCCGACCGCACCAGCGTGAGCGTGCGCGAACGCTACCTGCGCATCGTGGGCCTGATGGACCAGTACGTGCACCCGCTGGTGGAGATCGTGCGCGTGGACGGCCTGCTGGTGAGCGTGCTGGACGAGACCGACCTGGCCCTGCGCGCCGCACGCGAGCAAGGCGTGTACGTGGAGATGGGCATGATCGCCCGCAACGAACGGCAGATCCGCGCCCTGCGCCGCCGCTCCATCCACACCCTGAACGAGAGCCGACGCGAGCTGCAGCCCCTCTACGATGTGTTGCGCCGCGCCAGTGCCATCGCCCACGGCGCCACCCTGGCCCTGGGCCGCCTGCGCCAGATGAAACAGGACGACTGGGTGGTGCACTACATGGTACAGGCCGACCGGGCGGGCATCGAGTGCCCACCCACCGACTCCGTGCTCCGCCATGTGATCAATGAGGTGATCAGCCACCCGCCAACCCCGCCCCCCGTGCTGAGCATGGAGGAGAACGGCGGCACTCCGCCCGACTACGTGCGCCTGCTCTGGCTCAACGGCCTGGCCACCGACCTGCGCGAAGAACTCCCCGTGAAGGACCTCACCGCCTGGATCACCGGTACCTTCCCCGAGAAAGGCACCTCCGATATGCTCCTGGGCCTGAGCCGGCTGCTCTTCGACCCCACCATGGACGTGCAGTTCAAAGGCGGGAAACAGAAACAATACCGCACGCGCGACGGCGTGCTTGAAGTATCGACCATCTCCATCACCCGCGCATGACCACGGAAACGACCACGACCGCCCTTCCCCAGTTGAAGGAGATCTTCGACAAGCTCCGCCAGGGCTCGTACATCACGCACGAACAAGGCAGCCTGCACAGTGCGTTGGCCGAGAACTACGAAGCGTACAGGACCTATTTCGAGCCGCTCGGCCTGAACCTGATCCGCCACCCGCGCGACTTCTTCTTCTTCCACAAGGAAGAGGCCGAGAACACCCCGCCATCGAGCTCCCTCGCCGGCATCGCCGTGTTCAGCTTCATCCTCATCGAAGCCACCGCCAACGATGGCAAGCCCGTGGAGGAATACCTGCTCACCGAACGCTTCAGCATCGCCGGCCTGCCCCACTTGCAGACCGACCGGTACAAAGCGCACCTCCGCGCCGTGGAGATCGAGGACGAGGCCGCCCTGCGCAAATTGGTGCGCCGCATGGTGAACTACGGCTGGGTGGAGTACTTCCCCGACGACACTTTCCGCTTCCTGCGCCCCTTCCACCGCATGTTCGACAAGTGCCAGGAGATCAGCCTGGCCGCTGAACAGGAAACGCGCGGCGTATTGGACGGAGCACCACCGGAGAAGAAGGCCATCGACCCGGAGTTGAACTGAGCTGCGGACGAAGAGGCGCAAGGCCGCAGAGAAAGTCACCATTACAATTGGACCGAACCCGACCAACGAGATACACACATGGGCGAACAAGCGAGCATGCCACACCGGTCGCTCCGCGCCCCTGCGTCTCTGCGGCGAATTGACAGCACATGCAACTAGGACCCACCAAACTCATCGCCATCCGCAGCGGCAGCTACGACTACGCCGAAGTGGAATTGAGCGATTCGCTCCAACTCGTAGGGCCGAACAACGCGGGCAAGACCACGTTGATCAACACCCTGCAGTTCCTGTACCTGGACAACCGGAACCAGATGGTGTTCGGCGACCATGATGCGGAGGCCACCCGCGAGTACTACTTCCCCGACCACTACAGCTACCTGCTCTTCGAATGCAACGGCCCCGGCGGGTCGTACATCCTGGGGTGGCGCGGCCAGGGCAAGGCCAGCGGCGGCGACCCGGTACGCTTCACCTACGACGGCACCTATGCGGTGACCGACTTCATGGACGGCGACCGCGTGGCCGACCCCAAGGTGGTGCTGGCCAAACTCGCCGAACGCAACTACCGCGAGCTGAAGGACGCCGCCGCACACCGCGAAGCCCTGCTGGTGGCCACCAAGGGCGAAAGCAACGGCCAGGGCATCGTGCACCTCACCGAGAACGACCGCTACGCCCACTTCAAGGAGGTGCTGAAGAACCTGCTGAGCCTGCGCAGCATCGACCAGCACGAGATGAAGCGCAGCCTGCTGATGCTCGCCGGCATACCCCCGAACCGCCCGGCGCTGGAAGCCAACCGCCTGATGACCGAGGAGTTCGAGCGCATCCGCGACCGCCGCGTGAAGCTCAACACCCTGAAGGCCGAGAAGGAACGCCTGGAGAAGTACGTGGCCATGAGCGACGTGCGCATGGGCCTGGAAGCCCGCCTGGCCACCGTGTACGGCGACCTGATGGAGAAGCGCCGCAAGGCCCACGACCATAACAAGCACGTAAAGGAGGCCATCGTGGCCAAGCAAGAGGCCCTCGAAAAGGAGAAGATCAGCACCGCCGAGATCCTCAAGGACTTCGACGACCGCATCGCTGAACTCGCCGGCAGCAAGGGCCGCGTGGAGGGCGACCTGGCGCGCATCGCCGAACTGAGCAAGGGCCTGGGCGACTTCGTGGAGAACCTCGAACGCGAAGCCTTGAACAACGCCAAGGAACGCCTCACCGCCCTGGACCGACGCCTGGGCAACGCCGAGGAGGCCGACCGCCAGCGCACCGCCCGCAGCCTGGCCGAGGTGACCGGACGCGTGGCCAACACCGAACGCGCCATCGCCAACTTCGACAAGGCGCTGATCACCGAACTGCGCGCCACCCTCTCCGAGGATCAGGTGCGCGGCCTCTCCAAGCTCTTCAACCTCGACCTGCTGAAACTCCCCGTGGAGAAGGGCGGCGTGGAACTGAAGAAACGCAAGGAGGTGGACAAGCTGCTGAAGGCCATCGCCGAGAACATCAAGAACGACCGCTACGCCGACGCCTTGATGAGCCTGCCCCTGCCCGACAACAGCAACGCCTGGAAGGAGCTGGTGGACGTGAAGGCCCTGAAGAAATCGCTCACCGACCTGAAGGCCGAACAGACCCGGCTGGCCCAGCTGATGGAGGCCATCGAGAACCGCGAACAGCTGGCCAAGGAACGCGCCACCACCCAGGCCGAGGTGGACGAACACCTGAAGAAGCTGGCCCGCTGGGAACGCCTGCAGGTGGAGAAACAGGACGAGCCCCGCTTCCAGAAGGCCCTGGCCGAGGTGACCAAGGAGAAGACCACCGCCGACCGCCAACGCAAGGAGGTGCGCGACAAGCTGGAGGAGATCGGCGTGAAGCTGTTCGAACAACGCACCGCCCTGAACAAGGAGGACGAACGTTTCAACCGCCTGCTCCACCTGCTGGAGCAGTGCGTGCCGCCGCCCGACCCCGAGGCCAACGGCAAGGAGCTCATCAGCGTGCCCAACGACCCGGAGGATGCCATCGAGCTCTACCGCAAGCTCACCTTGGAGCACAGCGGCATGAGCCGCGAGATGGACCAACTGCGCTCGAAGATCGAGATGGTCCTGAAGAGCGACATCATCGGCCCCAACGAAGCCGAGACCGTGCGCCTGATCCGCGAACAGATCGATGGCCTGCCCACCTTCGAGGAGGCCCTGCGCAAGGACTGGGACACCTACCTGCACCAGCTACGCGCCAACTTCGCCCAGGTGCTCAACGGCCTCAACGACATCAAGATCGCCGCCGACCGCCTCAACCGCCGCTTCACCAACGTGAGCGTGTCGAACCTCGAAAGCCTGAAGATGGAGGTGATGGACCAGAACGACCTGGTGGGAGCCCTCAAGGAACTGGCCGAGACCGACCACACCGGCCTGTTCGACGACAGCAAGAAACTCGATGCGGCCTACCAGAGCTTCCGCAACAAGCTCAGCGAACGCATCACCCTGAACTACGGCGACCTCTTCACCCTGCGCTTCACCGTGAGCACCCGCGCCGGACGCACCCACAGCTACGACAACCTCCAGGTGGAAAGCCACGGTACGGCCATCACCATCAAGGTGCTGTTCAACCTGCTGGTGTTGCGCAGCATGCTCAAGGAGGACCCCAAGCGCAACACCCCGCTGAGCCGGGTGCCCTTCTTCCTCGATGAGGTGCACTCGCTCGACGCCATCAACCGCAAGGCCGTGCTCAGCATGGCCAGGGACCTCGGCTTCATGGCCATCACCGCCGCACCCGAGCCGGTGAGCGAGGTGGACAGCCTCTACTTCCTGCGTCCGAAGAACGGCCGCCTGGTGCTGCGCAACGAGCTGCGCATCGGCGTGAAGTTCGACGAGCAGATGGCCGAGGCCTGACCCCACGGATCCACACCGAACGAGCGCCCCGGCCCACCGCCGGGGCGCTCGCCGTATACCGCTCGGCCATCCGGCCCGCCGCACCGCTTGGAACCGCCCACGGGAT
>CAUJFM010000385.1 GCA_963169595.1 Bacteroidota bacterium
GCGCAGGTGCTGTGCGATGGTGAAAGCACGGTGCTGGACGCCACCAACCCGGGAGCCACCTACCTCTGGAGCACAGGCGCCACCACCGCGACCATTACGACGGCCAGCACGGGCACCTACAGCGTAACCGTGGACCTGAACGGCTGCACCGCCACCGACCAGGTGAACATCACGGTGCTGACGCCCACATCGGTGGACCTCGGTCCTGACCAGACCTTGTGTGCGGGCAATAGCACCACCTTCAATGCCACCACGCCCGGCGCCACCTACCTATGGAGCACCGGGGCTACCACCCCCACCCTGTCCACCGGCACGGCGGGCACCTACTGGGTGCAGGTGTCGCAGAGCGGCTGTGCGGTGAGCGACACGGTGGTGGTGAGCGTGAGCGATCCGGGCACCATCGAGCTGGGCCCGGCGATCACCGCCTGCGATGGCAGCACGGTGACCCTCGATGCCACCCTGCCCGGCGCCTCCTACGCCTGGAGCACCGGGGCTAGCACCGCCACCATCACAGTGGCCACCAGCGGCATCTACAGCGTGGCGGCGGTGGTCGATGGCTGTCCGGTGACCGATGCCGTGGAGGTGACCTTCAACGCCATCCCCAGCGTGGACCTCGGCGCCGACCAGTCCATCTGCCCGGGGGCCTCGGCCTTCTTCGATGCCACCACGCCCGGTGCCACCTACCTGTGGCACGATGGCAGCACACAACCCACCTACACCTCCAGCAACCCGGGCGCGGTGTCCGTAACAGTGACCGTGGCCGGCTGCTCCGGCTCCGACGGAGCCGCCATCATCGACCTGCCCGCTCCGCTCGCGGACCTCGGTCCGGACCTGACCATCTGCAGCGGTGATGTGGTGACGCTGGACGTGACGCAAACGGGTGCCACCTACCTCTGGACCGATGGCCTCACCACGGGAAGCCGCACGGTGGGCGCGGCCGGCACCTACAGCGTGACGGTAGACCTCAACGGCTGCACGGCCAGCGATGCCATCACCATCACCGTCACGGACCTTTCGGCCATCGACCTCGGCGATGATGTGCGCCTGTGCCCGGGCACCTCGGTGACCCTGACCGCTTCCGCACCGGGCGCCACCACCACCTGGAGCACCGGCGCCACCACACCGAGCATCACCGTTTCCACGGCGGGCAACTACAGCGCCACCGTGCAGAACGGCAACTGCGTGGTGACCGATGTGGTGAACGTGAGCATCGTTCCTCTTGTGCAACCGGAGCTTGGTCCGGACCGCACGGCCTGCGATGGCGACACCATCGTGCTCAGCGTGGCCGCCGGTGGTGCGCAAGTGCTGTGGAACACGGGGGCGGTGACGCCCGACCTCGCAGTGACCAACGACGGCCTCTACAGCGTGACGCTGACCCTGGAGGGCTGCACCGCGACCGATGCGGTGCGCTTCACCTTCCTCACCACCGAGCCTGAGGTTGACCTGGGGGCGGACCGCATCCTGTGCCCGGGCGAGACGGTGCTGTTGGACGGCCGCATCCTGGGCGACTACAACTGGAGCACCGGCTCGGAGAACGATCGCATTACGGTGACCCAGCCCGGCACCTACAGCGTCACGGTGACCACGCCCTGCGGCGTGGCCATGGACACGGTGCTCATCGCCGAAGGCGACTGCGGTCCGCTGGTGCATGTGCCGAACACCTTCACCCCCAACAACGACGGCTTCAACGACGTCTTCCTGGTGGTGATCGACGGGCCCGTGCTGAACTACTCGCTGGACATCTTCAATCGCTGGGGTGAGCGCATCTTCACGTCCACCACACCGGGCGAGGCGTGGGACGGCACCTCCGAGGGCACGGCCGCGCAGGATGGCGTGTATGTCTACAAGCTCCGTTGGCGCGCCGTGGGCGACCGGGGTGTGGCCGCCGATGAACGCATCGGCCACGTGACGCTGATGCGTTAAGGCTGCTCGAAGCCTTCTTCTTTCCAGAGGTATCGCCCATCCGAGAGTCGGTTGCAGGCGGATCGATCATTGCGCTCCACTTGGGGGTGGCCCGACCCCGAAGGGGTCACAGAAATTAGAGGAGCGTCGTTATGGTTTGAACGACCCCGGAGGGGTCGCAGAGGTCGTTTACGCACCGCGTATCCGGCTAGGACGGAGGGCCTACGGCTGCTCGAAGCCCTCTTCCTTCCAGAGGTACCGCCCATCTGACAGGCGGATGTAGGCGAAGCGCTCGTTGCGCTCCACCCGGGCGATGGCGGCGGAGATCAGCTGCACCTTGTCAAAGGCCAGCGGAAGCTTCTCCGCTCCGCGCAGGTCCAACAGCCCGGTGCCCGTGGCCGTCGTGGCTACCAAATAACCTCTGTCGACCTCGTTGAGCGCAGTGTAGCGCAGAGGGACCACCTCCTTGCCGGTGCTGTCGATGGCACCGAAGAGGTCGCCCGTCTTCACCCGGGCCAGCCCGTGCTGCATGGGCCAGGCCTGCTCATAGCGCTCGGCCACCACCACCTCGCCGCGGCGGTCCACGAAGCCCCATTTGGCCTTGCGCCGCACCGGGATCAGTCGCCCGGTGGCGGCACCGATGTCGGCATACTGGCAGGGCAGCAGGCGTGCATTGTTCCGGTCGATGAGGCAGCGCTTGCCATTGAAGGCCACCTTGGCCGTGCCTTGGGTGAAGTCGCCCCAGGAGGCCACATCGGCCGCGGCCTCGTAGTCGGTGGCCACCGCCGGGCGGCCGTCCATGCGCACATAGCCGGCCTTGCCACCCTTCACCACCAGTGCCAGGCTGTCGCGGAAAGCGCCCACGTGGTCGTACTCCAACGGCAGCAGCACATCCCCGAACGGACCGATGACGCCCATGCGACCATCCTTCCGTACGCGGGACACGGCGAGCTCGAAGCCCTCGATCCACTCGTATTGCGGCGGCACGATCACGTTGCCCTTGGCGTCGATCACTCCATAGCCTTCCGGCGTTTCCACCACGGCCAGTCCGTTGTGGAAGGTGCCTGCGGACGAGTAGGCGAAGGGGATCACCTCCTCACCCCGCGCATTGATGTAGCCGTAGCGACCGTCCTTGGCGGCATAGGCCAGGCCGCCGGAGAACTCGCCCACATCGCCGAACACCAGGGGCACCACCAGGTCGCCGTTGCGGTCCACCGCACCGAAGCGGCCGTTGCGCTCCACGGTGCTGGTGCCTTCCACGGCGTCCTGCACATCCTCATAGACCAGGTCCACCACCACGCGTCCGCTGCGGTTGATGGTGCCCACCAGTCCCTCGCGGCTCACCAGGGCCTGCGCACCTTCAAAGGGCTCCACCCAATCGTACTCGGCCTTGATGCGTTCCACACCGGCATCATCGATGAAGCCCCATTTGCCTTCGCGGCGGAAGGGCAGCAGCTGCATGCTGGCCGTGCGGTAGTCCTCCACCAGTTCCTCCACGTAGGGGTACTCGGGGTATTCCTGCAGGAAGCGGGTGATGGTGCCCACGCTGAGGTCGCGGGTGTAGGCCTCGTAGATGCTGCGCCAGGCGCTCTCCACGTTCCGGTTGCGCGGATGGTCGGCAATGAACTTCCGGTACTCCTGGATCGTTCTTCCCGGCGTGCTCAGCCGGAACACCTCATCCTCGGCCTGCCGCACATAAGGACTTTCCGGATGCTGCTGGATGAACGCCAGGAAGGACGCCACGCTGCCATCGGCGGTGGCCTCGCTGTAGAGCGCCTGTTGGTAGCGCGTGCGGGCCTCATAGACCTCGCGGGCCATGGGGTAGCGCTCCAGGAAGGCGTGGTAGGCCGCCGCGGTGTTCGCGGTGCGGGCCGCCTCGAAGGCCAGGTGGTCGCGCACGAGCACGGCATCGGCCTGCTGCGGTGCACCGACATAGGCCTGCAGGAAGCGGTCATAGGCCTCGATGTTGTGCTGACCCTTGGCCACCTGCCAGGCGAGGTCGTACACATGACGCTTCTGCCCTTCGATGGCGGCATGGTCCACGCCGAAGCGTGCGATGTAGGCGCGCTCCTTGTCCCGGGCCACGGTGAAGGCCGCATCGGCACGCAGGATGTGCGCGTAGGCCGAATCAATGTGGAAGAAGGGGTTGTTGGCGCGGCCGGTGATGACGCTGAGGCCGTACCAACCCGCGGCCGGATGCTGCTTCAGCGACTTGGTGAACAGCGCCCTGGCCTTGAAGTAGTCATGGACCTCGAGGGCCTCGAAGGCCTTGTCGAGGTTGCCGGCGCGGGCCGGGACCTCCGAAAGAAGAACAAGCAGGGCGAAGCTGAGGACGCGGGCCGGGACGTTGACCATCAGCGGTCAAAGTTAGCCCGGTCCATCACGGGCATGCCCCACCTTTGCCGCCACGCATCGACCGCACCTTGTTGATGGAAGCACGCATCCAACGCCTCGAGCGGCTGCTGACGCCGCGCAACGCCCGCATCACGCTGATGGTGCTGGGCGTGGTGTCCGTGCTCTTCGCCATCGCGCTCCGCAACGTGCGGCTCGACTACGACTTCGAGAAGTTCTTCCCGAACGACGACCCCGAGCGCGACCGCTACATGGCCTTCCGCGAGCGGTTCGGCTACGACAACGACTTCCTGATGATCGGCATCGAGCGTGCCGAGGGCGTGCTGGACCCTGCGCTGCTCACTCAAGTGGACAGCCTGGCCGGTCACTTGGAACGCCTGCCCTTGGTACAGTTGGTGCTCACTCCCACACGCCTCAGCGAGCCCATCATCACCCCGGTGGGCGTGTTCGAGGTGCCGTGGCTGCGCTACACGAACGATACGTTGCTCGCCCTTGACTCCGCCCGCATCTGGAACGACCCGGGGGTGCGGGAGCCCTTCTTCACCGACGATGGCCGGGCGATGCTGGTGGTGATGAACGCCCAGCCCGGTCTGTCGAAGGCCAGGTGCGACACCCTGCTGGCGGACGTGCGTGCCGCGCTTGCTGCCACCGGCCTGGAGGATGCACGCCTCGTGGGCCGCATCGTGGGACAGGACCATTACATCCACACCATGGTGCGGGAGACGGTGCTCTTCCTCACCGCCGCCATCCTGCTACTCGCCGTGTTCCTGTGGATCGGGTTCCGCAGCGTGGGTGGTGTGGTGGTGCCCATCGCCGTGGTGGGCCTGGCCATCCTGTGGCAGGTGGGCTTCATGACGGCACTCGGCAAGCCGCTGGGCATCCTCACCATGCTGCTGCCCACGATCCTGTTCGTGGTGGGCATGAGCGATGTGGTGCATATCCTGGAGTGCTTCCTGGAGGAGATCCGCAACGGCGTGCCGCGCACCCGGGCCATCGCCGTGACCTATCACGAAGTGGGGCTGCCCACCTTCCTCACGGCCGTGACCAGCGGCATCGGCTTCGCCACCCTGGGCACGGCCAGCATCCCGCCGCTGCAGGAGTTCGGGCTCTACACGGCCTTGGGGGTGCTGCTCACCTTCATCCTGGCCTTCACCCTCCTCCCCGCGCTGTTGGTGCTCATCGATCCGCTGAAGCTCCTGCCCAACGCGCGCCAGGCCTCCCACTGGGACAGCCGCCTGCCCGACCTGTTCCGGTGGACGATACGGAACCGGCGTGCGCTGCTCCTCGGCTTCGGGCTCATCACCGTGGTCGGCATCGTGGGGGCCAACCGCATCCGCGTGAACAACTTCCTGCTGGAAGACCTTCCCGCCAACGACCCCTTGAAACAGGGCTTCACCTGGTTCGAGGACCGCTTTGGCGGTGTGCGCCCCTTCGAGCTGGAGATCACCGTGACGGACAGCACGCGCACTGTGTGGGACCTGGACGTGCTGCAGCAGGTGGAACTGGTGCAGAACTACCTGGACACCGCCTACCGCGTGGACGCGATCGTGTCGCCGGTGACACTGATGGCCTCGCTCAACAAAGCCTACAATGGCGGCGACATCACCTACCGCCGGCTGCCTGACGAACCGGAGGAGGCCGCGCGCATGGCCAAACGCGCCCGTGTGTTCGGGGGGCAGTACATCGGCGGCATCGTGAGCGAGAATGGGCGCACGGCGCGCCTCACCGGCCGCATGCGGGATGAGGGTGGCTTTGTGCACGGCCAGCGCAATGCGGCGCTGGAGGCCTTCATCCAGGCCCGGACGGACGGCGCGGTGGTGCGCTTCCAGCAGACCGGCATGGCCTACCTGATCGACCACAACAACGCCACCCTGAGCACTCAGTTGATGCGTGGCATGGGGCTGGCCGTGGCCCTCACCGCGCTGATCATGTGGTGGTTCTTTCGCAACTGGCGCATGGTGCTCGTGGCCCTGCTGCCCAACCTGGTGCCGCTGCTCTTCATCGCCGGTGTGATGGGCTTCGCGGGCATCGACCTGAAGGTGAGCACCGCCATCATCTTCTCCATCAGCTTCGGCATCGCCGAGGACGACACCATCCACATGCTGGCCGCCCTCCGTCAGCACCTTCGCTCGGGTCTTACCCCGGCCTATGCGCTGAAACGCACCTACCTGCGCACCGGCAAGGCCGTCACCGTCACCAGCCTGATGCTGCTCTCCGGCTTCGTGCTGCTGGTGTTCAGCGACTTCGCCAGCATCCACTACATGGGCTTGCTGGTGACCCTGACGCTGGCCTTCGCCTTCGTGGCGGAACTGCTGCTGCTGCCGGCACTGGTCGTCGCCCTGCTGCCCCGGCGGTCAAGTGGCTCCTGAGCGCCTTCTCCGCGATCCCGGTAGCGCATCGTTGGCCCTGTACCGCTTCTCACTCCTCGGAAAGGGAGGGGCCAACAACGAACGAGGCGGCCCCATGGGACCGCCTCGTCAAGAGCCTTGATGTCAGCGACCTACAGGGAGTTCCACAGCCCCTTGAAGTCGTCCTCGCCCATGAACACGTCCTTGCCCACGCTGGCCACCTGCTTGGCCTTGTCGCGCATGCCCTTGGACACGAGGTAGTCGCAATAGCGGATCAGACCGTTCTTCAGCATCTTCTTCTGGTCGGGCGGGAGGGTGCTGATGTCACCAGCGGCTGCGATGGCCTTGTTGTACTCCTGGATGGCCACATCGCCCTCCTTGGCCAGATTGGCCTTGTAGTGGCACATGGCCAGCATCAGCCAGGCGCCGGGGTTCTCGGGGTAATAACCCGTGGCGGCCACCCAGATCTGCTTGGCCTTGCTCAGGGTCTTCTGGTCGTCCAGAAGGCCTTCGCCCGTCTCCAGGGCCATGGTGTTCAGCGAGGCCCAATAGTCCTCGTAGTTGCCGAAGAACTCCTTCTCCTTGTCCTTCTTGCGGTACTTCACCGCCCATTTCAGCGCCTCCAAGGACGCCTTCGGGTAATCGAGCTCGTACTTGGTGTTGCGCGACATCTCATAGTAGCACATGCTCACGTAGAGGTAGGGCAGCGGATCGCGCTTGGTGTCGTCGCCATTGATGTAGACCTCGGCCTTGGCGATGCACTTCTCGAACTTCTCGTCCACATACATCACCAGCAGGTCCTCGTAGACGTGCTTCTGGGCGATGGAGGTGAAGGGGAGCAGGGCCACGAAGGCCATGATGGTCAGCTTCTTCATTGGTGGGAGCATGCCGGATGTGTGGCAACCGGCATGCCGAAATTACGGACCTTCCGGAAAGTGGCGCGGAAGGAGTGCTTGCAGGCCCCGCCGAAAGCGGGATCTTTGCCGCCCGTTCCATGCGCATCGACATCCTTTCCGCCGTGCCCCGCCTGCTGGACAGCTGGTTCGGGGAGAGCATCCTGCAACGCGCCCAGCAAAAGGGCCTGGTGGAAGTGGTGGTGCACGACCTGCGCCAGTGGAGCACCGACAAGCACCGCCGGCTGGACGATAATCCGTTCGGCGGGGGGGCCGGCATGGTGATGGCCATCGAGCCCATCCACCGGGCCATCACACAGCTGAAGAGCGAGCGGGAGTATGCCGAAGTGATCTACCTGAGCCCCGACGGCCAGCTGCTGGACCAGCCCCTGGCCAACCAGCTGAGCACCAAGGGGAACCTGATCATGCTCTGCGGGCATTACAAGGGCGTGGACGAGCGGGTGCGCGAGCACTTGGTGGACCGCGAGGTGAGCATCGGCGACTACGTGCTCACCGGCGGCGAACTGGCGGCGGCCGTGCTGTGCGACACCATCATCCGCATCATCCCCGGGGTGATCGGCGACGAGACCTCGGCCCTGAGCGACAGCTTCCAGGACGGGCTGGTGGCCCCCCCCACCTACACCCGACCCGCTGACTATCAGGGCTGGAAGGTGCCCGATGTGCTCCTGAGCGGCCACCAGGCCAAGGTGGACGAGTGGCGGCACCAGCAGGCCGTGGAACGCACCCGTCAGCGCCGTCCGGGCCTGCTGAGCGGGGAGGAATGAGGGCTTGCTGAAGCGAACGGAAAGATCCGTAATATTGCGGCCCCAAATCCGGAGACCGAATCCCTGTTAAAGGCAGGGCGCTGGGTTACCTCCTCAACACCATCAGGCCATGGACAGGATGAAGCAGCTCGAGAAGGAATACGCGCCACTGAACGCCCTTCCCGCATTCAACGCAGGTGACACGATCACCGTGCACTACAAGATCAAGGAAGGCAACAAGGAGCGCATCCAGCAGTTCCAGGGTGTGGTGATCCAGCGCAAAGGCAGCGGCAGCACCGGCACCTTCACCGTCCGGAAGATCAGCAACAACGTGGGTGTGGAGCGCATCTTCCCGGTGGCCTCCCCCTTCATCGACAAGATCGACGTGAACAAGCGTGGTGATGTGCGGCGTGCCCGCATCTTCTACCTGCGCGAGCGTCGCGGCAAGAGCGCCCGCATCACCGAGAAGCGCCAGGCCGTCGCAGCGAAGTAAGGCTGCACCCCGTAGTGAACTCCGAAAAGGCCCCGGCAACGGGGCCTTTTTCGTTGGGGG